>JAKJDB010000088.1 GCA_022706175.1 Candidatus Zhuqueibacterota bacterium
TGAATGGATCTTCTGCCGATGATCAAAAAGCGTAACCCATGCAGCGGCGGTTGGGAATGGAGAGAGGGCTGCATCCGGTTGACGCTTGGTTTGGCAAGCTGTTACAACCACAAAGAGAAAAAAAAAAGTTCACGAAGATTCGACAAAACGAATCTCCTGATCCCTTTCTTTAGAGGAAATCCGGCGGCCTTTAAGCGCCTGCCGGGGGCGCCGCCTGCTGCCGTTCTTCGCCGGCGGTTGTGACAAAGATGGCCGCCTGCCCGACGACCGGACACTTGTTCTCGCAGATCCCGCAACCGATGCAGAGATCTTCACGCACATAGGGGAATTTCACCGTTCGCATCTCCCCTTGCGGCGTGCGCACTTCCCGTTCATCAAAGCGGATCGCTTTTTCCGGCAAAGGACAATGCTCTTCGCAGACCAGACAATCCTCCAGGCGATACCAGGGGATGCAACGGCTTTTGTCAAAATAGGCGGTGCCCATTTTGTTCTGCTGTTTCACGGCCAGGTCCAGCTTGCCGATGGCGCCGGTCGGGCAGATCTCGCCGCATAGCGTGCAGTTGTATTCGCAATAGCCGGTTCTCATCACCGCCCGCGGACTCCAGACGCCCTCCCAGCCGCCCTGAGTAAGAGCAGGCTGCAGGCAGGCGCCGGTGGAGGAACAGATGCGCACGCAGGCCTGACAGCGAATGCAGCGGTCAAGAAAAGCCTCTTCCGCTAGAGCGCCCGGCGGCCGGATCAACCGTCCGATTTCATTGCGATTGCCGGCGCCGACACGCGTCGCTGCCAAACCCACGATGCCCGTAGCGGTGGCCTGAATGAACCGCCTGCGCGACAGATCGATGCGACCCTGGCTTTTACGCCAGCCAAACCGGTAGGAGATGGCCTGCGGTTTGCAAACGGTCGCGCACTCGTTGCACTGAATGCACTCCGCCGAATCAGTGATGGTGTAGTCATCCTCGATCGCGTTCATGCGGCAGCGGCGCTGACAGAGGCTGCACGAGGTGCAGTTTTGATCGACGCTGCGGCCGAACACGCGAAAGCGAGAAAAAAGTCCCAACAGAGCGCCCAGCGGACAGAGGTTGCGACACCAGAAGCGGCGCGAGACCAGGCCCAGCGCCAGCACGCCGGTGAACAGCAGCAGAACAGGTATGCTCTGTTCAAAGGAGGTGGACTGAACCGGCAACAGCCACGTTTGCATCCAAGCGTAGAGCGTGTACCATTGCTCCTCCGCCATGCCGCTGGCCAGTCCGAACTGAAAGAGGCCCTGGGTCAGCAGCGCCATGGCTGGATAGAGACTGACCGTGAGCACACGGGTGAGCATGACCAGCGGATCGAAGAACCAGGCGGCTTGCCAGGAAAAGAGCGCCGCACAGAGCAGGGCGACCAGGATGAAAAATTTCCACGAGCGAAACCGGACGCTTTCGCGGCCGGCGCTGGATTTACCGCGGCGGAGACAGCGGTCGCTGCCATCGATCACCGTGCCCAGCGGGCAGATCCAGCCGCAGAAAAAGCGCCCCAGCGGAATGGTGAGCAGCAGCAGAAGGACAGCCGGAAGCATGGAGGCGATCCAGGTCCGTGCGGACAAAGCCGTGGTCAGCGCAGCCAGCGGGCTGGTGCGTAAAAAGATATCAGAGGGCCAGCCGCTCTCGTAGGGAAATCGGGCGTGCAGAAACAAACCGAGAAATAAAAGGAGGAAGAAAATCTGCGCAAGCTTGCGAATGCGGTTTGCCATTTCAGCCGTTGATCTCCTCGATGGATACGCGGGTCAAATCCGATTGTCCCAGTCCGCGTTCCGAAGCCAGCCTCAGATACTCCACCTGCTCCGGTTTCACGCCGAACAGCGTCATACCGTAGGCGTCCACCGCCACTCGGTCGACGCCGGCGATGACGGTCTTTTTCTCCGCCACATCCGCCAGGCTGCCGCCGGTGGGCCCATTGCGCAGCATGACCCGATAGGCGTCGATAATGGTCAACGTGGGTTTAAGCGCAGAATTGATGTCGACGATTTTGGTCATGAATTTATTATGAATAGAGCCGCGGTCACCGCCCATCACGCCCATGAGGTTCTTGAACCCCAGGGTGTATTGCGAGATCGAGTGGTGTTTGGCAACAGGCATGTTGATAAAGACATCGGCTTCCAGCACATCGAGATAAAAGGGCCAAGATTTCAGCAGCGCGCCTTGAGGGATCGCAACCTCTTTAAACCGGCCCTCGATGATGTGGCGGACCTGAGCGCCGGCTGCGGCGGCGGCCTTTTCGATGCCGCTGCGGCTGTAACAACGCTGCGCTTGATTGCAGGTGCGGTCGAGAACCCGCACACGGCCGGCGCCCGCTTCAAAGCACATCTTGACAACCTCAGCCACTGCCTCTGGGTTGGTGTTGGCCGCCTGTTCGGGCGACCGATCCCAGCCGATGTTCGGTTTGAGCAGAACGGTCTGGCCTTTTTTAACAAACTGCGACATGCCGCCCAGCGCCTGCACGGCTTTGCGCACCAGCTCAGCGGGCGCGGCGTTGCGGACGACCACCAGCTTGGAGGGTGGGGCAGCGCTCCACGCGGCGGCGGGCAGAACCAGTCCGGCGGTCAATGTTTTACAGAATTCGCGTCGATCCATCAGCGGGTTTCCTTCCTGTCATGTTTCGGCTGCTGTCCAAGTGCTGCGGCGGGAGGCGGCCTTGTTGAATGCGTGCCGGATCAGGCTCAGGCAGGCCGGATTCCGGTGTGGAGGAGGGGAACGGACCTCGGTGCTCCCTGCCGGGCAGCGTGATAAAACAAAGCCCACCTAAATCGGTGGGCTGTAAAGAACGGGTGCCGAAGCCGGGATTTGAACCCGGACGCCCGGTGGGCACTACCCCCTCAAGATAGCGTGTCTACCAAATTCCACCACTTCGGCACTAAACGGTTTTACTTTCCAGCGGGCGCCGGCGTCGTCGGCGCAGGGACCTGAGGCAAAGTGCGCGCCGGAGAGCTGGATCTACGCTCTCGTTCCTGCTCCACCAGGCTGGACTGAGAGACGCTGCCGCGGGTCATAAAGCCCAACAACAGGGCAAGGACCATGAAGGCAGCGGTCAGGATCGCGGTCATCTTGGATAAAAAGGTGGCACTGCCACGGCCGCCGAGAACGCTGTTCATGGAATCCATGCCGCCAAAGGTGCCGGCCAGGCCGCCGCCTTTGCTGGATTGAATGAGAATGACAAACGTCAACAGAATGCAGACGATGAAAAACAGAACGATCAGTACCGTGTACATGCACACTCCCAAATAGGTTATGCGGTTACAATCTGCAAAAAGGATTTGGCGTCCAGACTGGCGCCGCCGATCAGGCCGCCGTCGATATCCGGCTGCGCCAGCAGCTGCGCGGCGTTATCCGGCTTCATACTGCCGCCGTACTGGATGCGCACCGCTTGCGCCACCGCTTCGCTGTAGAGCTGCGCCAGCAGAGTGCGAATGAAATGGTGCACCTCCTGGGCCTGCTCGCTGGTGGCGGTCACTCCGGTGCCGATCGCCCACACCGGTTCGTAAGCGATCACCAGGGTCTGTGCCTGCTCGGCGCTGAGGTCTGCGAAACATCCGGTTACCTGATCGCCCACCACGGACTCGGTAGTGCCGGCCTTGCGCTGATCCAGCGTCTCGCCGACGCAAACGATGGGATGTAATCCCACTGCCAGCGCGCGCTTGATCTTTTTATTCACAGTAGCGTCGGTCTCGCCGAAATACTGCCGGCGCTCGGAATGGCCGAGGATCACGTATTGACATCCGGCGGATTTCAGCATTCCGGCTGCGATCTCACCGGTGAAGGCGCCTTTTTCCTCCCAGTGCATGTTTTGTGCGCCCAGGCGCACCGCCGATCCCTTGATCGCCTCGGCCACGGCGGTCAAGTCCACAAAAGGCGGACAGACGACAATCTCGCTGGCCCCGTCCTTCGGCGCGGCAGCGGCAATGGCAGCCGCCAGCTCCGTCGCCTCCGGAACGGTCTTGTACATTTTCCAATTACCCGCTACGATCCGTTTTCGCATAGTGTTCCTGACTGATGATCATGCGGCGCACTCTGTGCGCCGCATGCACTGTTCACAGAGTTAAAAAGAAGCCATCTTGACTACCAGATCCACCACGCGGCAGCTGTAGCCCCATTCGTTATCGTACCAGGCCACCACTTTGATGAAATTGCTGGTGCCTTCCAGCACCATGGTGGACTTGGCGTCGAAAATCGACGAGTGCGCATTGCCGATCACATCCACGGACACGATCGGATCTTCAGTGTACTGGAGAATGCCTTTCAGCTTGCCGTCGGCCGCGGCTTTGATCGCGCTGTTCACCTGCTCAATGCTGACATCCTTTTTCAATTCAGCGACCAGATCGACCACCGAACCGTCCCACACCGGAACGCGCAGAGAAAAACCGTCCAGCTTGCCTTTCAGCTCAGGGATCACCTTGCCCACCGCTTTGGCGGCGCCGGTGGTGGTGGGGATAATAGCCATGGCCGCCGAGCGGGCGCGACGCAGATCGCTGTGCGGCAGATCCAGAATACGCTGATCGTTGGTGTAAGCATGCACCGTGGTCATAAAGCCGCGTTTGATGCCGAAAGAGTCGTGCAGCACTTTCGCCACCGGGGCCAGACAGTTGGTCGTGCAGGAGGCATTGGAGACCAGTTTGTGTTCGGGTTTGAGGTCGCCGTCGTTGACGCCGAGAACGATGGTGGCGTCGATCTCATCTTTGGACGGCACCGTCAGCACGACCTTTTTGGCGCCGCCATCCAGATGTTTGGCAATCTGCTCTTTTTTGCGGAACACACCGGTGGACTCGACGACGTACTCTGCGCCGACTTTAGCCCAGGGAATATTGGCAGGGTCTTTTTCTGCACTGATCTGAATCTTTTTACCGTTGACGATCACGGCATTGCCTTCGCAGGAGACCTCGCCTTTGAAAAGACCATGGGTGGAATCATATTTCAGCAGATGCGCCAACGTCGGGGCATCGGTGATGTCGTTGATCTGAACAATTTCGATATCCTTGCGCTGCACTGCGGCGCGAAAAACCAAACGGCCGATACGACCGAAACCGTTAATGCCTAATTTGATAGCCATAAAACCATCCTCCAATGTGCGTTGATTATATGAAACCAGGGATTGCCGAAAGCACCGCAAAAACCATATCCGGAGACCGGTAACATGGTTTGAGCTATTAAATTAAAAAAAATTACCCGCAATGTCAAGCAGTATTCTTGGCCGGGAAATCATTTACACGCGAACCAGGGTCAGGCAGTAGACCTGGCGGCACCCCTGGGCTTTCAGGGTTTTGGCGCATTCGTTCAGGGTATGGCCGGTGGTGAACAGGTCATCCACCAGCACCACCACGCCGCCGGCCGCTGTCTCCGGCCTGGGGACGATAAAAGCGCCGGCGAGATTGCGCGAGCGCTCCGCCTTGGCGAGTTTGGCCTGCGGCCGCGTGTAGCGGATGCGCTGCAGCAGCGTTGCATCCATGGGCAGCCCGGCGGCCGCCGCCGCGTGTTGCGCCAGCCGCTCCGACTGGTTATAGCCGCGCTCGCGCCGACGCCGCCGGTGCAGCGGCACCGGCGCCAGAACAGCGGCCTCCGGCAGCGCCGCGTCGCGCAGGGCCAGTCCGAGCTCCCGGCCCAACGGCTGCGCCAGACTCCCGTAGCCTTTGTACTTCATCAGATGGATCAACTTTTGAATCGACTCGTGGAAGGGAAACAGCGCGATGGAGGCCTCGAACCAGGCCGGCCCGCTGAGTTGATGCGTCAGCTCTTCAGCCGCCAGCACCGGCTCCTCCAACCGGGGCAGGGTCTCCAGGCAGGTGCGACAGACCAGAACCTCTGCGTCCAGATCGTTGTTGCAGAGCACGCACCAGGGCGGATAGATGAAATCCAGCAGCGGCTCTGTCAAAGACGATAGGACGGAGACCCCTGTTCGCTTTTCAGCCAATGAACGCATCCTGCAACGGATTCCTCCCACTCGGCCGGACTCGGATTGCAGTAAAATTATGAAAGGGAGTCACGCGTCAGCCCTATTTGAATCGGTAGACAAACGCGAGCCTGGGCTCTATGCGCTCCTGGGATTTGTAGATCTTGCTGCCCGGATCGGTTTCGACAAACGACCAGATGTAATCCACATAGAGGATGAGGTAGGGTTTGAGCTTGTATCCAAGGCCCAATCGCGCCACGCTGCGGTCGTCCAAAGTGAACACATCCTCTGCCTGGATGATGCCGAGCTTGTCGTAACTGGCGTGGGCGGCGATCGTCGGCAAGGCCTCGCTGGCGTCGGCAGCCAGATGCAGCTGACCGCTCTTCTCATCATCCAATTTGGACACCGTGCCCAAAAGCCGCACTCTGTTGCCCAGCACATTGCCGTAGAGCTCGCCGAACGTGCCGTGGGTTCCCTCCAGACCGATCAGCATGTCCGTCTTGTAGAATTTTTTACCGTGAGAAATCTGCAGTTTCTGGATTTCATAAAAGGGGTCAAAGAACGAGGGGATAAACTCCTCGCCCAGCCAGCGGCGTTCCAGACGGGCCTGCACCTCCATAAGACCGAGGAGATGGGCAAAACCGACGGACACGCCCACCGCAGATCCGGCGCCGAAATCACGATGGACGTTCTCGCGCGAGCTGTAGCCGTGAATGATGGCATAATCCGCATACAAGAGCGTATTGAACACTCGAGTTTTAATCAACGGCAATTCCACATCCACGCCGTACACGGAAACTCCGTCGTTGCTGGCCACCCAGGTGTCGGGATCCAGATCCCGGGCAAAACTGGCGCCGACGGCAAAATTTTTCAGCACCGGGACTTCGAGAATGTACAGCGGCCGGTAGTAGCCGCGGAAACCAAATAATTCCGAACGCCCCATGTTGCTGGCCATGCTTTCGAATCCGAAATGGCCGAGATCCAGATCGAACTCCATGCCGATTTTGCGATCATCGTAATTGATCTCGTTGGTGAAATGGTTGATGATAAAACCATGGCCGATGCGCGCGGCGTCCAGCGTGCCGATCCGTGTATAAAAGCGGTCTGTTTTGCGACCATAGCGAAAATAGCGCAACAGGCGGAAATAGTCGTACCCCGAATCCCAGTCCTTGGCGCGCAGCGAACCGCTCTCAGCATCATACAACAGGTTGATGTTCAATCCGAATCCCACCGGCCCAAAGGACACTTCCGGCCTCAGACAGAAAGAAAAGTAGGATTGGTCGTCGATGGTGGTGAAGCCGATTCCGCCGAACAGCCGGTTCTCGTTGCCGGTCCAGTAACCGAACCCGGTATCCGGGAATTGAGCCACTCCAGAGCCCGCCAGATACAACAGGCTCAGCAGAATCAGCGTCTTTTTCATCTTCTGTTTCCTTTCACCACAGATCTTCCATCCCCGGAGGAACATCCCAATGAGTCGCCCATTGAAAATGGCCCTGCCCGCCGGCCGCAGTGCTCCGGTCCACGGATAAAAGCCTCTTGTGATCGATCTCCTCAGCCGCCAGATACTCGAACATCTCTTTGGCCTTCGGATGGCGGGCTTTGAGCGCCGCCTGGCGGTAAAACTGATACGCCTTTTCCTCCGCCCCCATGGCCAGGCGGATCGCCTCCTCGCCGGATAGATCCGGGGAAACCTTATGGCCGCCGATCTCCTGGTTGGAAACGAGGGCGGCAGGTCCCTGGCCGCCGGAAAGCTTGACGTACAGCTCGGAGAGCTGGTCGAAATGCCCCTGTTCGATGGCGCTAAAGTAGGTGAACTTGTTGCGGATTTTTTCCTGTTTCATCACCGCCGCGGCGCTACGGTAAAACTCCATGGCGCCTTTTTCCCGGCTGATCGCCAGCTGCAGGGAGGCCAGAGGATCGAGATCGGCAACTTCGGTGTGCAGATGGACGCCGGCCACGGCTTCGCTGAAGGCTTTATTAAAAGCGGGCAGGTCCTCCGGTTTGCGTGATGATATATAGGGTCCGTCCACGCACACCTCTTGATCCACATAGTGAGCCCCGGCCAGTTTGACATCGTCGCGAATGCCGACAAAGCAGGTAGTGGTCACACCCTCGAGCAGCCCGGCGGAGATCAGCACCTGAGCGCCGTGGCAGATGGCGCCGACGGGACGGCCGGTCCGCCAAAAGGCTTTCACCAGAGCCAGCGCCGTGTCATCGATGCGGATGCGTTCCGGCGCCCCGCCGCCGGGAATGATCAGACCATCATAGTCCGATGCTCGAATTTCATCGACGGTTTTGTCCGGCGTCAGGGTGACGCGGTTGTATTTGCCGGTGAGCGTGGAACGGTCCAAGCCCACCCAATGCACCTCAGCGCCGAGCTTGAGCAGATACTCTTTCGGCAGCGTGGCCTCCTCGTCGTGAAATTGCGGACCGATCAGAATAGCAATTCTTTTGTCTTTCAGCATATCCAATCTCTGCGTTATACAGGTTTTCGTAATCACAAGGCCGACGAACAGCCGCCCGTCAGCCGGTGAGG
>JAKJDB010000852.1 GCA_022706175.1 Candidatus Zhuqueibacterota bacterium
GCCAGATGGCTGGTGCTCAAGCCGATGCGCAGCAGACCTCGATCATAGGGATCCATTTCGATGGATTGGACGATTTCGGCGACGCGTTCATTCTCATATTCGCTGAAGCGGAAATGCGGCTGTTCGTCGGCAAGGGCGGCGAGTAAAAAGGGGTCAGCGGGGATGCTGGTCATGGCGCGGACGCCTTCAGAGGCCAGAAGAATCTGCACGCTGTCTTGCAGCGCCATGTAGCGCACATCCGGAATTTCTTTCATAGTGCGCATAAAACTGCCGGCGCCTACGCTGCGGCGAAAATGCAGCATCTCCTCCGCGTCCGCGTTGACGGTGATCACGCCGCCCCGGCTTCTTTTTCGGGCAACGGCAAACCGTTGTCCGCTGCCAAAACGGCCCTGGCGAAAGCCCAGCACCAATTCCTCTTCTTCGCCCTTCAGTATCGGTTGCAGCTGAAAACGGGCGCCTGGTCCCGGTCCTGCCCCGCGCTGGTCACTGGTTTTGTTGGTCATCACCAGCCGGCCCCGGCCATCGAACACCTGAACCCGATAGAGACGGTTTTGTTCAGCCAGTTTGGTCAGCAGGGTCGGCGTCAACCGTCCCTGCTGATCCAACCGCTCCAGCATCCGGGCGTTGTCCAGCAGCCGCTCGGCCAGCTGGCTTTGCAGATAATCCAGCGATTGGTCTGCATCGGAAAGCGCTTTATGGGCAAGGGAGAGCAGGCTGATCGCCTGGTTCTGTAATAGGCCGGAGAACTCTTGCCGGGTCCGGCGGATCTCCCAGATGGCATACAGCGTGAGCAGCAGGCTGAAGATGATGGTCAGTGCGATCAGCAGGCGTGCGTTGAGGCGCAGAAAAAAGCGACTCGCCGGCAGAGGGGGGCCGGAAGCGGGGTTTTCATGCAAAAGGTTCAGACCATCCTCCTGCTCGGACTTGGCAAATAAAACGCCGGCGCACGAAGCGGGCGATGGAGACCGCTTTCGCTGGCCGGCGTTTTTTATCTGCCGATTATTTCACTTCAAAGGTGAGGCTTCCGGCTTTGCCGGTCTCACTGTTTTCAAAACCAGAGGTGATGATCTCAATATCGTTTTTATCGATGGCGCCGATGTCCAGGTGATAGGACTGAATAGGCGCATCCCATGGAACGACCGTTTTGAGCGTCCAGACGTTCTGGTCTGCCAGTTTTTTCAGCCTGAACTTGGGTGCGTCGTAGGGGTATTCGCGGACCATAATGACCACGCTCTTGACTGCATCCGGCTCTCCGGTAAATTCAACCCGCACGCAAACCGTATCGCCCGGCGCTGCGGAGGTGGGCTTGATCTGGGCGGATTTCAGCTCGACCTTGGCAAAGGCCGACGACAGCGTGAACATGAGCAGCAGAACAGTGAGAACAGCAGATTTTTTCATGGTTCCTCCAAAAGGATGACGAGTGTACGCGTTTGTATATCTACCAGCGACAGTACAGAGATAATTTATACATCAGGCTGCAAAGAATCAAGCACTATTCGACCGCGGCCGCTGCCCTATCGGCGGCTGCGGTGATGATGGGCGCTTGAGGCGAGCGCCGTTGTCAGCGCTTTTCGCCAGGCGTGATGCCGGTTCGGTCATAAAACGTCTGATACCCTCCGCCCATATTGCGCCCGATCCACAGGCGGTAGTTGATGTCCTGCAGTGGTGAAACCGCCGCCTTGGGCAGCATGGTGACGGCGGTGACCACGCA
>JAKJDB010000853.1 GCA_022706175.1 Candidatus Zhuqueibacterota bacterium
CACGGCAAGCCTTCGGCGAAGCGGTGCACCGCCATTACAGCCATTTCTATCACAGCGAATGCGAGCTGTTCGAGCGCGCGGTAACGGATTGGGAGAGAAAACGATATTTTGAAAGAATATGAGCAAAAATGAGAACTGTTTATCACGAAAGGAAACATCCATGGCCAAGACATTAAAAGTCGTTTCTCCCGTGAACGACCAGGTGTATGTGGAACGGCCGTTTGCGGACGGCAAGACCATTGAAACGGCGCTCAGCAACGCAGTGCGGGCGCAAAAGGCGTGGCAAAGCGTAGCGGTGGCCGAGCGTGTGCCGTACATCAAAAAATTCGTCGATGCGTTTCAGAGCCTCAGCGCCCGCATCAGCGAAGAGCTGAGCTGGCAGATGGGACGGCCGCTGCGCTACGGGCCCAATGAGGTGCGCGGAACGCTGGAACGCGCCAACGGCATGATGAGCCTGGCCGAGTCGGCGCTTAAAGATATTCAGGTCGGTGAGAAAGAGGGTTTTCACCGCTACATCAAACGCGTTCCCATGGGCGTGGTGTTTGTCGTGCCGGCGTGGAATTATCCCTATCTGATCGCTGTGAACAGCATCGTGCCCGGACTGCTGGCCGGCAACGCCATTGTGCTGAAGCATTCGGCGCAAACCCCTCTGGTGGCGGAAAGATTCGCCGAAGCGTTCGCGCTGGCCGGACTGCCCGAAGGATTGTTCCAGTATCTTCATCTCGATCATGACGATACCTCCAAGGTGATTCTTGATCCACGGGTGGATTTCGTCGCCTTCACCGGTTCGGTTCCCGGCGGCCACTCGATCCAAAAAGTGGCGGCCGAACGATTCATCGGCGTCGGGCTGGAGCTCGGCGGCAAGGATCCGGCCTATGTGCGGGCGGACGCCAATCTGCCTTTTGCGGTGGAGAATCTGGTGGACGGCGCGTTTTACAATTCCGGACAATCCTGCTGCGGCATCGAGCGCATCTATGTGCACGAATCACTCTACGATCGGTTTGTCGAGGGCTGCGTGGAGTTGACCAAGCAGTACCGGTTGGACACTCCGCTGAATCCCGAAACCACGCTCGGGCCCATGGCCAAACGCAGCGGTGCAGACACCGTGCGCGCTCACATCAGCCAGGCGCTGGCCAAGGGTGCCCGCGCCCTGATCGATCCGGCGCTGTTCCCCAACACCAAGCTGGGCGGCAATTATCTGGCGCCGCAGATTCTGGTGGACGTGGATCACAGCATGGATGTGATGAAAGAGGAAACCTTTGGCCCGGTGGTCGGCATTATGAAAGTTAAAAACGACGAGCAGGCCATCGAGTTGATGAACGACAGCCCGTATGGGTTGACCGCCTCGGTCTGGACCGAGGATGAAGCAGCGGCGGTCAGAATCAGCGACGCCATCGCCACCGGCACCTGTTTTATGAACCGCTGCGATTATCTGGATCCGTACCTGGCCTGGACCGGCGTCAAGGACACCGGCCGCGGTGTTTCCCTGTCGAAATTCGGCTTCGAGGCGCTGACCCAGCCGAAGAGCTTCCACCTTCGCCGCATCTGACATGGGCTATGTCCGGAACGTCCTGCAGCCGAACGAGACGCTGATCCACGAAGCCGAGCTGTCATGGGTCGGCTACCTGACCGGCGTCCTCGTCCTCGTCGGCGCGCTGGTTCTGTGGGTCGTCGGCGGCGAGATCTTCGGCCGGCCGCTCTGGGTCGACA
>JAKJDB010000854.1 GCA_022706175.1 Candidatus Zhuqueibacterota bacterium
CCCGCCGATAGATCGTATGGACATGCTGCAGCCCGGTCGATGCGTCGAAGCATTTGGCGAGCTCGTCTGCGGAGAGCCGCGCACCGATGCGGGGGTCTTGGGCCAGCGCCTGCTGAAAATCTTCGCCCGATTGCCAGCAGCGCATGGCGTGTTCCTGGACGATCTGATAGGCCTCCTCCCGCGACATTCCTTTGCCGGTCAGCGCCAGCAGCACGGGCTGGGAGAAGATCAGCCCGCGGGTCAGTTGCAGGTTGCGGCGCATGCGCTCAGGGTAGACCACCAGGTTCTCCAGAATACCGGACATGCGCTGCAGCATATAGTCCAGCAGAATGCAGCTGTCCGGCAGAATGATGCGTTCCACGGATGAATGGCTGATATCGCGTTCATGCCAGAGCGCCACATTCTCCATGGCCGCCTGGACGTTGCTGCGCAGAACGCGCGCCAAGCCCGAGATGTTTTCGCTGCCGATGGGGTTGCGTTTGTGCGGCATGGCGGAGGACCCTTTTTGATTTTTTGTAAACGGCTCCTCTGCCTCCAGCACTTCGGTCCTCTGCAGGTGGCGCAGTTCGACGCTGATCTTTTCCAGGGTGCAGCCGATCAGCGCCAGCGTGGCGACGAACTCGGCGTGCACATCGCGCTGGATCACCTGGGTGCTGATGGGTGCGGGCCGCAGGCCGAGCCGGGCGCAGGTCTTTTGTTCCAGGATCGGATCCACCTGGGTGTAGTTGCCCACTGCGCCGGAGATCATGCCGACGCTGACCGCGTCCACAGCCCGCAGCAGGCGCAGTCGGTTGCGCTGCATCTCATCGTACCACAGCGCGAACTTGAGGCCAAAACAGGTGGGCTCGGCATGGATGCCGTGGCTGCGGCCGATGCAGGGGGTGGCCTGGTAGCGCAGAGCCTGCGTCTTGAGAACCTTCTGAAGTTGATCGAGGTCCTTGAGCAAAATCGCCCCGGCCTCGCGCAGCAGCAGCGCCAGGCTGGTGTCGAGCAGATCCGATGAGGTCATGCCCATATGAATGTAGCGGGATTCCTCTCCCACCTGTTCGGCCACGCTGGTCAGGAACGCGATGACGTCGTGCTTGACCTGCGCTTCGATCTCGTCGATCCGGGCTGCCTCAAAGCCGGCCTTGTCGCGAATGCGCTGCAACGCTTCAGCGGGAATGTGGCCCAGTTCGGCGTGCGCTTCGCAGGCGGCCAGCTCCACCTGCAACCAGGTGCGATATTTGTTTTCGTCGCTCCACAACGCGCCCATGGCGGGTCTGGTGTATCGGCTGATCATGTCTTTCGTCTCTGCAGAGTTTTAGGATGCGCTTCCAGCACGACTTGGATGCTGCGAAAGCCCGAATTGCGAAACACGCGCAGCTGCAGCCGGTCGCCCTCTTTTAAATCCAGATTGCCGATAATGGCCTCGACATCCGCAAAGGTGTTCACGTCCTTGCCGTTCAGCTGAACGATGACATCGCCCACCTCGAGGCCGGCCTTTTGCGCCGGGCTGTTGCGGTCGATATCAGTGACGATGACGCCGCGGCTGTTGGACAGGCCGAGATAGCGCGCGATCGTCGCATTCATCTGGTCGTAATGAATGCCGGTCCAGAAGCTGCGATTGACCCGGCCGTAGTTGATCAGGTCGTTGAGAATGCGCTTGACCCGGTTGATGGGCAGTGCGAATCCCAATCCGATGCTGGCGGAT
>JAKJDB010000089.1 GCA_022706175.1 Candidatus Zhuqueibacterota bacterium
CAGACCGACGGATTCAAACAGAGCAGAAAGATGCAATATGTCAAGTGAGGGTCGCAGGGCGGGGCAAACGCACCTGGGACGTTGCCTGATAGGCCTTTTGCTTTTCAGTCTCACACCGGTGCGCTCCGACGACCTTGATTTCCAAACCGTCGTGGTGCGTAATGACGGAATACGCGATGGCGAGTTCCATCTGCAACTGCAGGGGCGCATCGCCTCTGGAGTGCAGCCACGGAAGCTCGCCGGCTTTACCTGCGATCTCTATTACGGCGCTGCGCTGCATGAGGCAGCCGGGAATCCGGCACTCTCCTGGGCGGACGGGCTGGAACAGGGCTATCGCAGACAGGTTGCCAAGCTGCCCGGTTTTTATCGGATCCTGGCAGCCATCGAATGGACGGCGGTGGATTCTTCGACGACTGCCGCTGCTCGAATGCAGCTTAGCTCGCAATGGCAGACTCTGGTCACGCTGCGCTGGACCATCCGTGGGCTGGAGGATGCCGATCTGCTGGTGGCGGAGAAAACCGTTGCCGCGGCATTTATAGACAGCGCATCCGGGACCGGCGGTGAACGATTGTACGATTACCAGGTGGCGGGCTATGCAGGCGGCGAGGTGGCGCTGGCGGTCGAACTGGCGTTCTTCAGCGTCCGCCGGCAGACAGATCATACCCTGCTCCATTGGGCGACCAGAGCGGAGGAGGATCATATGGGATTTTACGTCTATCGGGCCGGGACCACCACAGCGTATCAAAAGATCTCACCTCTGATCGGTCCATGCAGCTCGCCCTCACCGACCATGAAGGAATATTTTTTTAAGGACCGCACGATCGAAGCGAACCAGACCTATTACTACCGGCTGGCGGATGTGGCGCGAGACGGCCACGTTCACTATCATGCGCCGGTAAAGATTGAAACCATAAAGCCTGAGGCTTATGCATTGGAACAGAATTACCCCAACCCCTTTAACGCTCAAACCCGCCTGGATTTCAGCGTGCCAGAGTCCGGTCAGGTGGAGTTGTCTATCTTTAATCTTAAGGGCCAGTCGGTGCGCACCCTGCTTCAACGCAGCATGGAACCAGGGCGCCATTTCGTCCTCTGGGACGGATGCGATGACGCCGGCGCGTCGCTAGCCAGCGGCATCTATCTCGCCTGGTTTCGCGCCCATAATTACAGCCAGGTGCTCAAGTTGCAGCTCATCAGATAATCCCCAACGCGGCCGCCTCCCGTCTGCGCCATCCGGCGTTCCCCCCCTCAGTCGATCGGCCGGAAAAAAAAGATTGACAATGGCCGTCATCCTGCTAAATTACCTATTTATGCTCAAATAACAGGCTTGCGGATCCGATTCAAAGCATCGAACGTAGCCGCCTCAACCCGCACTGTATCGAAACCCAAACTCAAGGAGATGGAGATGGGAATCAAGCTCAGCGATGGTCGTGAAATACCCATGGAAATGCACAAGGTCAAGATCGTACAGAAAACAAACCTGATACCCGCGCGGCAGCGACTCGAGGCCATGGCGGAGAGCGGCTACAACACCTTTCTGCTGCGCACCAGGGATATCTTTCTCGATATGCTCACCGACAGCGGCACCAACGCCATGAGCGACCATCAACTGGCTGCCATGATGGTGTCCGATGACGCCTATGCCGGTTCGGAATCCTATTATAAACTCTGCGCCGCGGTCAAGGAGGTCTTTGGTCTGGAGTACGTGCTGCCGGCGCATCAGGGGCGTGCGGCCGAACACCTCATCGCCAAGGTGCTGGTCAAACCGGGCGATGTGATCCCGATGAATTATCATTTTACCACCACCCGCGCCCATTTCGAAATACTGGGTGGAACCGTGCACGAGCTGTTCTTTGATTCGGCGCTGGAGACCAGCAGTGATCTGCCGTTCAAGGGCAACCTGGATGTTAAAAAGCTGCAAGCCCTTATCCAGAAGTACGGTGCGGATAAAGTCTCCTTTGTGCGCATGGAGGCCACCACCAACCTTATCGGCGGACAACCCTTCTCCCTCGCCAACTTTAAAGAGGTTAAAAAGCTCGCCAACCAGCACAACATCCCGGTGGTACTCGACGCCAGCCTGATTTCCGAAAACGCCTATCTCATCAAGCAGCGGGAAAAGGAATACGCTTCCGCTTCCATCAAGGACATCATTCAGGAGATGATGGCCTGCGCGGATCTGATGTACCTGTCCGGCCGCAAGAGCTGCGCCGTACGCGGCGGTATGCTGGCCACCAACAACAAAAAATACTTTGACCAGCTGTTGCCCTGGCTGCCGGTCTATGAGGGCTTCATGACCTATGGCGGCATGTCCACCAAAGAGATCGAAGCCATGGCCGTGGGTATCCGCGAGATGGTCGATGATCATGTTGCCGGCGCTTCGGTGGAGTTCATCAAACATTTCGTCAACGAGCTGGACAAGCGAGGCGTACCGGTGGTGACTCCGCCCGGAGGTCTGGCCTGTCACGTGGATGCCAAAAAGTTCGTGCCCCATATTCCGCAACAGCAATATCCGGCCGGCGCGCTTTCAGCCGCCATCTATATCAGCTCCGGCGTGCGCAGTATGGAGCGCGGCACCATTTCCACTGACCGCGATAAAGACGGCAAGGAGATCATGGCGGACATGGAGCTGGCACGCCTGGCGGTCCCACGCCGGATCTTTACGCTGTCGCAGATCGAATACACCATTGACCGGGTGGCCTGGCTGTACAAGAATCGCAACCTGATCAAAGGGCTTGCGTTCGTCGAGGAGCCGCCGGTGCTGCGCTTTTTCTTTGGCAAATTGAAACCGATGGAGAACTGGGGCGAAAAACTGGTCAAAGCCTTTGAGTCCGATTTCGGCGCAGACTGCTGATCGCGCCGTTTTATGTGCCGCATGACCATAGCGGCGAGAAAAAACGAGGCCGGTCGCCGCAGCGCACGCTGCCGGCAGAGTCGAGTGCGCGCCGTGCAACCGCCTCAGAAAAGGAATTCTGTCATGCTCCGTTTATCAAAAAGCGCCCTGAACATGCGCACCTCAGAGATTCGCGATCTTATGAGCGTGGCCATTGATCCGGACATCATCTCTTTCGCCGGCGGCATGCCCAATCAGGATCTGTTCCCCATCGCTGAGGTGGATGAAATCTATCAGCATCTGCCGCTGAAGGTGAAACAGGACGGATTTCAGTACGGCCCCACCGGCGGCTATCCGCCGCTGCTGGAATCTCTGAGCCGGTTCCTGGAATCCAAGGGGCTTCCGGTGAAAGGCAACCAGCTCATCATCACCACCGGGTCGCTGCAGGCGATCAATCTGATCGCCAAAATCATGCTCGATCCCGGCGATGTCGCGATCACGGAGACCCCCTGTTTCATCGGCGCCATCTCGGCGTTCAAATCCTATCAGGCGGAATTGGCCGGCGTTCCCATGGATGCGGACGGCGTCATCGCCGGAAAACTAGGCCAGGCTTTGGACGCCTATCAGCAGCGCTGCAAACTGGTCTACCTGACGCCCAATTTTCATAATCCCGCGGGTACGATCTACAGCCATGAGCGGCGCCAGGAGGTGCTGAAGCTGCTGCAGGGCCGCAATGTGATCCTGGTGGAAGACGATGCGTACAGCGATCTCTATTTCAATGAATCCGATCGCGAACTGACTCGTCCTCTAAAAGCCATGGGGCCGGAGCCGGTGCCGATCTGTTATTGCGGATCTTTTTCCAAGATCTTTGGTCCGGGCATGCGGTTGGGTTGGCTGTTGGCTTCGCAGGAGATCGTGCGCCAGTGCGAAGTGGCGAAACAATCGATCGACGCCTGTTCCCCCACCTTTACGCAGGTGCTGGCCCACGAATTCCTGGTGCAGAATAAATTGCCCGCATATCTACAGCGCATCCGCCCGATCTACCGGCGGCGCTGTGAGCGGTTGCTGGAGAGTCTGCGGAAATACCTGCCCGCCGAGGCCTCCTGGAATCATCCGAAAGGTGGTTTTTACATCTGGGTCAAACTGCCGGAGGGTATGGACGCTACCGAAGTGCTGAAAAAAGCCATCCCGCTCGGCGCAGTGTTTGTCGTGGGAAAAACCTTTGATCCCCATGCAACCGCCAACGATCACCTGCGGCTGTCATTCTGCCATATGCCGGAGGACAGAATGGAAAAGGGAGTGCAAATCATCGCTGCAGCGATCCAAGCGGTGCAAGCGGGCCGATAGGCATAAAGCGGCACCGCAGCCGCCGCGTATCCTTCGGCGGTCCAGGCCACTTCTTTTCTGAAACAGTTGAAAATCCGAGTAAAAAAGACCGAGGTACCTCGTGATCAGAGCGAATAAAATCATATTGCTGGGATGCATACTGTTGTGGATGCTTATCGGGGCCGGCTCCGCGGAGGATTGGCCCACCTACCACCATGATTATCATCGCAGCGCCATAACCACCGAGTCATTGCCGCTGCCGTTGTATGAGGGTTGGCGTTATCAGCCCCTGTATGCGCCGCAACCGGCATGGCCCGAACCAGCCAGGACCGATTACTGGCATCGGATGCAAAACTTAAAAGCCCGCGTCATCTATGACAGAGCGTTTCATCCCATTCTCATCGGCGAGCGGATTTTTTTCGCTTCGTCAGCCGACGATCGGGTCTATTGTCTCGATGCCCTCAGCGGCGAAGAGCAATGGCACTTTGACAGCGAAGGACCGGTTCGCCTGGCGCCCACCTGGCACAAGGGCAGGCTGTATTTCGGTTCGGATGACGGTTGCGTCTACTGCCTGCAAGCCGACTCCGGCGAGCTGATCTGGAAATGGAGCCGCCCTGACCCTCCGAGGTTGATACCCGGCAACGAGCGCATCATCTCCCATCGGCCGGTGCGCACCGGGCTGATTGTTGAAAATGACCGCGTATTTTTTTTCACCGGTCTCTTTCCCAACGAGGGCGTCGATTGGTTTGAATTGAACGCCGCGGACGGATCGGTCAATCAGCGGCAGCAAAATCTTGACATTTCGCCCCAGGGCTATATGTGGCTGACCAAAGATAAACTCTATGTTCCAACCGGCCGAACGGCCCCGGCCATCTTTAGCAAGAACACGGGTGAAAAAATCGGCAAGCTCAAAGAAACCGGCGGCACGTTTGCCTTTTTGCAGGACGATCAACCCATCTTTGTGCCCGGCAAGCTGGGAGAAGTGCGGGCGGACAAGGATTTTGAAAATCCCGTGGTCACCTACAGCGGGGAACAGGTCATTGTCCACGGCACGATCTCTTTTTTACGCTCGGACAGCCAGATCACGGCTGTGTACCGCAATCAATTCAACGACATTCACCGGGACACGGAAAAGCTGCGCAAGCAGCGCGGCGAACTGGCAGAGAAACTCTGGGATCTGCGCGAACAGCGAAAAATCCGCCGGGACTCGAATCCGGAAAAAGTGGATCAGGAGATCGATCGCACGATTGAAAAATTGGCCGAATTAGATCAAGCCCTGGATGGTCGAAACCGCAGCGGCATCAAATGGCAGCGTCGGATCGATGACTCGTACGCCATGATTCTGGCCGGCTCGGTTTTATTTCTCGGCGGCGACAACGTGGTCACCGCGCTCTCTGCAGAGGACGGGCGCGTGTTATGGAAAAACGCGATCCATGGAAAAGGATATGGTCTGGCCGCTGCCAACCAACGGCTGGTGGTCAGCACAGACCTGGGCACGCTTCATAGCTTCTCTTTCTCGAAAACCATTAGGCCCAAGGTCATTGAGCAGAAACAAAAATCCGTCGTCCTTTCCTCCACCCCCTCTTCGCCGGACTATGCCAAGATCGCCGACCGTCTTCTCAACGAATCAGGGATTCGTGAGGGTTATTGCCTGGTGCTGGGCAATGGAAGTGCGGAATTGGCGCTGGCGTTGGCCAGAAGATCCAATCTTAAAATCGTCGGCATAGACGACGATCCGGCCCGGACAGCAGCCGCGCGGGCGTTTTTACATCCCACCGGCTTGCTGGGGAAACAGATCAGCGTCCGCACCGGCGATCTGCGGCACCTGCCCTTCAGCCATTATTTCGCCAATCTCATCGTGTCCGAGCAGGCGTTGACCAGTGACGCCATCGCCACTCCTCCGGACGAGGTGCTGCGCGTTCTTCGTCCCTTTGGCGGCAAAGCGGTTTTGGCTTTCCAGCCAGGGCCATCGGCCTGGCTGGAGCAGGCTGAAGCAAAGGGGTGGCGCGTTGACAGCGATCAATACCAATATGCGGTTTTGACCCGCGGGGCGGTAACCGGCAGCGGCGAATGGACGCATCTCTACGCCGATGCCGCCAACACGTCGTGCAGCAAAGATGAACTGCGCGGCCCGGTGCAGATACAGTGGTTCGGCCAACCCGGCCCGCACGATATCATCAACCGCCACAGCCGGCCCATGTCGCCGCTGTTCAAGGACGGCCGCGTCTTTGTTCCGGCGAACGACAAGATCATCACCGTCGATGCCTACAACGGCGCGCCGCTGTGGGAACTGGCCGTGCCGCAATCGCGCCGACTGGGCGCGCTTAAGGATTGCGGGCAAATGGCGGTCAACGATGAAGCGCTGTACATCGCCGCCCAGGAACGCTGCTGGCATATCACAACGGCCACCGGCGAGGTGATCGCTAAATATACTACACCACAGTTGATCCAGGGCCAGCGCCGCGAGTGGGGCTACCTGGCGACCGTGGGGGATCAGCTGTTCGGCAGCGGCAAACGGCCCGGCGCCTCGTTCCGCGAAATGGCGCGCCTGAACTGCGATGAACTCGAGGGCGACTTTCGTGAGATGATCTGCAGCGACTATCTCTTCTCTATGGACCGCCGCAACGGCGGCCTAAAGTGGACCTATCAGAACGGCGTATTGTTCAACAACACCATCGCCATCGGCGACGGCCATCTCTATCTGATCGAGAGCCGAAACGCCAAAGCCCGGTCGGATAACGACGGCCGGATGCGGGTGGACTTTTTCTGCGAAGGCGAAAACTATCTCATCAAGTTGGATCAATATACCGGAGAAAAAATCTGGGAGAAAGCGTTTCACTTTCCCTACTCCCAAATCATGTACCTGAGCTATGCCCGGGAAAAGTTGCTGGTGGTGGGCTCCTACAACGTCGGCGCCAATGTGCATTACGGCCTGTTCACCTTTGACAGCCGGAGCGGCGACCTGGTTTGGCAGAACAGCTACAAAGGCGACTCGATCGGCGGAGAACACGGCGAGCAGTGGCAGCATCCGGTGATCATCGGGGACATGATCTATCAGCGACCCTATGCCTTTGATCTGAACACCGGCCGCCAGGCCAACTATGTGCTGCATCGCGGCGGCGGCGGCTGCGGCGGCCTGTCCGGTTCTGCGCATTACCTCTATGGACGCGGCAGCAATCCGCGCATCTATGAATTGACCGAGGGTGAAACCAGCGGCGCTCCGCTGACGCAAGTCAGCCGTCCCGGCTGCTGGATCAACATCGTCGCGGCCGGCGGATTGATTTTGATTCCGGAATCCTCTTCGGGTTGCACCTGCGCCTATCCGATCCAGACTTCGATCGCCTTGGTGCCCGAGTCCTGACAAGGCCGGACCAGCCTCTCCAACGTTTTCCCGCCAAACAGAAGGCCGCCGGCTGAGCGCTGTGCCGGTAAAATGCTTTTTACATCCAACGAGAGGCTGTGCCTCCTTCGGCGATGGCTTAAAGACCTGCAGGGGCCTTGGCAAAAGCCCTTGCCATTATCAAGGAAAAGCATTCATGGGCAAGAAATTTTCATCTCTCTGGCTGCTGACTCTGACTTGTTTGTCGCTGCAGGCCGGCCAGCCGCCTGCAGATTTTCCGCGATTTACCGTTCCGGGATATGAACGGGAGATGACGGCTCTGCGCAACCTGTTCTGGCTGCATTATGAACCAGCCGGCCCCTTGTGCCCGCTGTGGGATGAATGGATGACCCTGTCCACCCTCTGGCCGGCCTGCATGCCCGATTCGTCCCTGGCCACCATGCGCGAACGCTGGCGCACAGCGTTGATGGATCGCACCATCAATGCAGAAGGGTATGTGCTCACCCAGCAGCATGACGGACCTGCCCACGCCGAAGGGTGGCCATTTCCCAGATGGATGGAGGCCGGCGGCATCGGCTGGCATTTTCGCGGCACCGGCGTGCCGGGTTATGAAGCTCCACTGGTCACGCCGGAAGGATGGGCTCTTGAACAGGCCAAGGCCGATTCTGTCAATGACAAGGGCTGGCTCATCCATCTCACCGGACCCCATGCCAGGCTGCAACCGCCCTCCTTTTCCATCGACGCTGAAAGCGCACCCTGGCTGCGACTGAATTGGTGGGCAAGCGGATTGACCGACGCCAATCCCTATGTGGAATGGACGACCGTTGAGCAGCCCGACTACAGTCCGGAGCGGCGTGCCTATTTTT
>JAKJDB010000090.1 GCA_022706175.1 Candidatus Zhuqueibacterota bacterium
GATCCTGAAACCGGCGCCAGCGTGTATGAGGAGAACATCCGTTCCGGTTCACGCCATTTCGTCTACATCGGCGATATTTTACAGGTGGAGCCGGGCAACATGGTAGGGCCCACTGCCAAAGCGGTGGAGGATCTGATTGCGGCGGATGCGGACGCGCGATGGCAGAATAATCGCCTCGTGGATTCCGATTACCCGGGGCTGTCCAGCCCCCGCGTGATCAAGATTCCGTTGTACGATCCCGATGTTCCGCCGGAATCCGGTCGTAATGAGATCACCTGTATCGGGTTGGCGGCTTTTTTTCTTGAGGGGATCAGCGGCAAGAATGTGTCCGGCCGGTTCATCGAGTTGATCACCAACGGCGATTACGGCGGCGGATACTCTCTGCTTTACGGCGTCAAGTTGGTGCAATAAGCAGAACGCGATCGCAGGAACATTGCCGTCTCCTTTATGGATTTAACGGTCAGGAATGATGAAACAAGAACTAAGCATACTGATCCTCGATGCGGACGAGCCGACCGCGAGCAACTTGAAGCTGCTGCTCGCGGAGATTCGCGAGGTCGGCGCCGTCGCCACGATGACGGATCTGTCCATGGCTTTGAAACAGATTAAAAAGAGCGATCCGGATGTGATCATTCTGAGCCTCTATCCCTCGGAGGATTCAACGCTCAAGCTGGCGGAAAAAATCTCTCATGCTCATCCGCAGTGCATGTTGTTCGTCACGGCGCCGAAGGCCTCTCCTGAGCTGATCATCCGCGCCATGCGCCTCGGTGCGCGCGAGTTCTGGCTGCAGCCGTTTCGCAGCGAAGAGGTGAAAAACGGCATTCACGCCGCCTTGCGGTTGAAAAACAGATCAGAGGCAAGATCCGTCAACGGCAAAGTCATCAGCGTGTTTGGCGTCAAGGGCGGCGTCGGCGCCACGACGATTGCGGTCAATTTGGCCGTGGCCATCGCGCAACGCACGCTGAAGGATGTTTTGGTGCTGGACGCGGATTTTCAATTGGGCCATGCCGGGCTTTATTTAAACTGCAAACCGAAATTTTCCATCCTCGACATCATCAACAATTTCAACAATATCGACCTGGGGCTGCTGAAAAGGACGTTGGCCAAATCGTCGGCCGAGGTCTCTTTCCTGGGCGGTCCGGCCGGCATCGAGGAGGCGGATGTGATCAAGCCGGCGCATATAGAGCCGTTGCTCTCCCTGCTGCGGCCTTTGTTCGATTACACCGTCGTGGACACCCGGCCGGTTTTCGACGAGATCAACATTCGCCTGCTGGACGAGTCGGATTTGATCCTGGCCGTGGCTAATTTTGACGTGCCTTCGATCTACAATGCCAAGCGCTGCATCGACCTGTTTCGCCGTCTGGGGTATGATCGCGATAAGGTGTTTCTGATCATGAATCGCTACGTCGCTCATGAGGTGCTGGACCTGGAGGCGGTGGAAAATTCCATCGGCCATCCGGTCTTTTGGCGCGTTCCCAATCAGGAGTACGGCGCCATGATTCGATCGGTCAACGAAGGCATGCCCATGAGTCAGAGAATGCCGAAAGGCCGGTTCAGCGCGAGTCTCGTCGAGATGCTGGACCGGTTCAACGGCAGCCTGGACGCTGTACCGGCGGAATCGGCGGCTGCCGACAAACCGAACCGGCTGCGAAAATTTTTATCGACATGGAGTGAATGATGGGCTTGCTGCAACGGTTAAAGCAGGAGGAGGAACCCCTGTTCGCGGAATCGACGCTGACGGGGACCGAGGAGCCGTCACCCACGATGCGGTTCGAGGCCACGCCGTTCATCGGGTCGCAGTACTATGAGGTGAAGGAGAAAATCCACCGCCTTTTAATCGACCGGCTCGATTTGAAAAAAATCGACACCGTCTCCAAAGATGAACTGCGCGAGCAGGTGAGGGAAGCGGTGGAGTCGCTGATGGCCGAAGAGACGGAGATGAACTCTGAGATGGCGAGGGAGCGGCTGGCGGATGAGATCCTCAATGAAATTTTCGGTCTGGGGCCGCTGGAGCCCCTGTTGACCGATCCCACGATTTCGGATATTCTGGTCAATACCTATAAGCGGGTTTACGTGGAACGATTCGGCAAATTGGAGCGAACGCAAACGGTCTTTAAGGATGATCCGCACCTGCTGCACATCATCGACCGGATTGTCTCCCAGGTGGGCCGACGGGTGGATGAATCCAGCCCCATGGTCGATGCGCGGTTGCCCGACGGCTCTCGTGTCAACGCCGTGATTGCGCCGTTGGCGCTGGACGGCCCCATTCTCTCCATTCGTAAGTTCAGCGTGCGTACGTTCACCATGCAGGACATGATCAGCCATCGTTCCATCACGTCGGCGATGGCCGCTTTGATCCAGGGGGCGGTCAAATCGCGTCTCAACATCATTGTCTCCGGCGGAACCGGTTCGGGCAAAACCACCTTTTTAAATGTGCTGTCGCATTTTATTCCGGTCACAGAACGGATCGTCACCATCGAGGATGCGGCTGAATTGAAATTACAGCAGGATCATGTAGTGCGTTTGGAGACTCGTCCGCCGAACATCGAAGGCAAGGGCGCCATCACCCAGCGCGATCTGGTGCGCAACGCGTTGCGCATGCGGCCTGACCGCATCATCGTCGGTGAAGTGCGCGGCGCCGAAGCGCTGGACATGCTCCAGGCCATGAACACGGGGCACGACGGGTCGCTTTCCACGATGCACGCCAATTCTCCGCGTGACGCCCTGCGGCGCCTGGAAACGATGATCCTTCTGGCCGGCGCCAATCTCACCGACCGGGCCATGCGCGAACAGATCAGCTCCGCCATCAACCTCATTATTCAAATCGCCCGCTTCAGCGACGGAACCCGTAAAGTCGTCAAGGTGACGGAGATCACCGGTATGGAGGGTGATACGGTTTCCTTGCAGGATATCTTTTGTTTTGAAAAGATCGGTGTGCGCGAGGACGGCAAAATCCTCGGCGCCTTTACCACAACGGGCATTATGCCCAAATGTATGGAGCAGTTGGAGGCGGCGGGCGTCCGCTTGCCGCCCTCCCTGTTCGAACCCGGCTTTGAACAAGAGGACGAAGAGTCAACGCTATGATCTCTTTTATTGTTGCCGCCACTTTTTTTTCAGTCAGTTTTACCGGCATTGCGCTTTATTTTTGGTTTTATCAACGGTTTCTCTCCTCCGGGTATCAGATCGGCAACCGCATCGAAGCCTTTGAGGAAATTCAAAAAACCAAGCGTGCCGCCGCCCCGTTCGTCATCCGGGATGTCAAGATGTCGCGCATCCCCTTGTTGAATCGGGTGCTGGAAAAAGTGAGCCTGTCAAAAAAAATTCAGAAGATCCTGGTTCAGGCGGACATGGAGCCGAGGGTGGGACAGGGACTGATATTGATGGCCGTGCTGTTTATGCTGGGCGTTCTCATCGGCTTGCAGGTGCAGCATCCGGCGCTGGGTCTGGTCCTTGGTGCGTCGTTCTGCCTGTTACTGACCTCGCTGGTGATCATGCGGATCAACCGACGGATGAAATCATTCAGCCGTGAATTTCCCGACGCCATCGATATGATGACCGGCGCCCTGCGCGCCGGTCACGCCTTCAGTAAGGCGATGCAGCTGGTGGCTATGGAAGCGCCCGATCCGGTGGGCGCCGAATTCAACAAAACCTTTGAGGAACACAACCTGGGCAGACCGCTCAAAGAGTGTCTGGTGCATTTTAGCGAACGGGTGCCAAGCCCTGATCTGAAACTATTCGTCACTGCCGTGCTGCTGCAGCGCGAAACGGGCGGCAATCTGACCGAGATTCTGGAGAAGATAAGCTACACCATTCGTGAGCGGTTCAAGCTCATGGGACAGATTCAGGTGTATACCGCTCAGGGGCGCTTGTCCGCCTGGATCCTCGGTCTGTTGCCCATGGTCTTTCTCCTGCTCATCAGCAGCCTGAACCCCGATTATCTCAAACCGCTGTTTACGGAAAAAATCGGCCACTATATGCTGCTGCTGGGCGGCACTTTGCAGATATTAGGCTTTCTGATCATCCGTAAAATCGTTCACCTGAATTTTGATTGAGGCGCCGGATGTCTGGTTATCTTTTATTGATTTTCTTTTCCGTCTTTTTATTGACGATCCTTTTGCTGAATTTTTTCCGCAAAAAACTGGACCCATCCGTCCAGCGTCTGCGACGGTTGAACGAAAAGGACGCAACGCCGGATCGGGAACGGATTATCCGGAAAAAAACTATTGCCGGGCTCTGGCTGGACCAGCTCTTGAGCCGAACGGGCGGATTCTATCGCCCAGAGTCGCACCATGCGGTACGGCTGCAGCGAAAGCTCAATCAAGCCGGATTTGTAAACGAAAAAAGCGTGCGCCTGTTCATAGCGCTTCAAATAGGCCTGGCCCTGCTTTTTGCTCTGGCGTATGGACTGTTGGCCGCCTTCACGGGACGGCCGATGGGTCAGGTGCTGGCGATCAGCCTGCTCATGGGTTTTTTTGCGCTTACACTGCCGGATATCGTGCTCCGATTCAAAATTCGCAAACGACAGCACCTGATCGCCGCCGGACTACCGGACGCCCTGGACCTTCTCGTCATCAGCGTGGAGGCGGGGCCTCAATGCCGCACTGCTGCGGGTCGGACAGGACATCCGTCTGCGCAGCCTGCCTCTCTCCGAGGAACTGTTGCTGGTGAATCAGGAGATGCGCACCGGATTTACGCGTGAGAAGGCCCTGCGCCGGCTGGCGGAACGCAACAAAGTGGAAAGCCTGCGCATACTGGTCGGGGCTTTGGTTTTGGCGGATCGACTAGGAACCAGCATCGCCGACACCCTGCGCACCCAGGCGGATTCGTTGCGCACTCGTGTTCGCCAGGCGGCGGAGGAGCAGGCGGCCAAGGCGGGTGTGAAAATGCTGCTGCCGTTGGTGTTGTTCATTCTGCCGGCCCTGTTCATCGTCCTGTTGGGTCCGGGCGCGATCACATTGACGAAATCTTTTACGCAACTTTTACCCAAATAATCATCCGGCTTTTTAGAGCCTGAGTCGGTTGAAGTGAAAATCAGAGGAGAGGTTATGAATGCCATCCTTCGAATCTTTCTAGTTTTTACCGTGGTCGGTCTTGTGCTGTGGAACTGCAGCCATACCATTCACCGCAGCGTCCCGCCCAAGGCCGCCCCGCTGGTCGTTTACATCGATGATCAGATTATCGAGGCTTGGCCCGCTTTGTCAGCGCAACGCAACCATCCTTATCTGCAGGCCACTCTGCGTAACGGAGAGACGCATTGCGGGTTTTTAGCCGAGGTCGCCGATCGATGGCTGACTGTTCACATTGACGGCCGGGAAGACGCAAAAAAACCCAAGCGCCAGCTTCAAATTCCTAAACAGCAGATCCTGCTGCTCAAGGTGTGGTAATCCCATGGCGTTGAGGAACCTATCCCGGGCGGCCGACCATCCGATTCCTGTGGTCGCCGCCGCCACACTCGCCTCCCGATTGGCCGGCCTGTTTGCCCTGGATGAGCAGACCCTTTCTCATTCGGCGCTCCATCTCTTGCCCTGTTCGAGCATTCATACCTATGCCTTGCCCTTTGCCATAGATGTTGTTTTTCTCGCACAGGATGATACGATACTGAGCACTTATCCCGCCGTCAAGGCCAACCGTCTGCTGGCCCCTGCGCAAGAGGCCCATTCAGTGATCGAAGCCAAAACCGGCGTTCTGCCGTTGGCTCATCTGAGCGTCGGCGACCGGCTCTCCATCGTCGCCGAGACTGTGAGCCGTCCAGCCTTGGCTAGCTTTCGTCAACTCTTGCAATTGCCGATCAATATTTTTCTCGCCCTTTTCTGGTTGCGATTCGTGACCATCTCCTTTTCAGCCTTTATGCAGACGCATTCCCACTTTGGTTTGGGCCTGATCCTTTTTAATTCTTCGCTGTTTTTTTTATTCCTAACCCGCCGGCAAAGCGCGCCGGTAGATCGTTCATTTTGGGACTGGTTGATTCCGGTCGGCACAGTCCTTCTCTCCATGACCCTTCGACCGGAACCGACGGGCCACGCCCCATGGATGGGATGGTCGTCTTTGCTTCAGGCGCTGGGATTGGCCGCCATGTTGTACAGCCTGCTCTCTCTGGGAAAAAGTTTCGGCATTATGCCGGCCAATCGAACGGTCGTGGTGCACGGCGCTTATACGGTCGTACGCCATCCACTCTACGCCAGCGAAATCCTTTTTTATGTTGGATTTTTATTGGGAAATTTTAATTGGTTTAATTTGTTGAAAATTTTTCTTATTTTTCTTGGTCAGCTGTGGCGTATACGATCGGAAGAGCGCGTGCTGAATAGCGATCATCGATATCGCGATTATTGCCTCCGCGTCCAGCACCGATTGTTGCCCGGTCTATTTTAAGGATGGAGCCTGTGCGCCATCCTGATCTCCGGAAAGGGATGGTGAATGAAAAACAGCTCCTTTCGTCTGCGCAAAGCGGTCCGCCGCGACAGCGCCACCCTGCTTCAGCTCATTCGCGGCATCGCGGAATACGAAAAGATGTCCGAGCAGGTGCAGAACACCCGGGCGGCGATCGTCAAAAACGGTTTCGGCCGGCGACCCTATTTTGAAGCCTTGTTGGGCGAAATAAAAACAAACGGCCGTTGGCAGGCTGTGGGCTTTGCCCTTTATTTCTACACCTATTCCACCTTTACCGGTAAGCCCACGCTCTATCTCGAAGATCTTTTCGTAGAGCCCGCCTTCCGCGGCAGCGGCATCGGCAAGGCGCTTTTCTTGCGCCTGGCGCACCTCGCTCGACAAAAAGGCTGCGGCCGCATGGAATGGTCCGTGCTCAACTGGAACAGACCGGCCATTCAATTCTACCTCGCTCATGGCGCCACGGCCATGAAAGGGTGGACGGTCTACCGTCTGGATGAACAGGCCCTGGCCCGTTTGCACGCGCCGGCCTGAGTGTTCGTTCAGAGTCTCCCGTCATTCCATCAATGGCCTGACCTCCCATGCACAAACAAGCCGATCTTTTAAATCAGATTCAAAAGCCGCCCCAGGGTCTCGCTGTTCTGGCTCTGGTGGGACCTTCGTTCATCTGGTGCGCCGAGTACATCGGTTCCGGAGAGGTGATTTTAGCCACGCGCACCGGCGCCATCCTCGGCCCCGGCATTCTCTGGGCTATTGTCTTTGCCGTGTTTTTAAAATACTGGATCGGCTTAAGCGGCGCCCGCTACACGGTTTGCACCGGCGAAGGGCTGATCGACCTGTTCAACCGTATGCCCGGTCCGCGCAGCTGGGCGGTGTGGATCACCCTGATTGCCCAGTTCATCAGCGCCACCATTGCCATCGGTTCGTTGGCCACCGCGGCCGGCGTTTTCATCAGCGCATTGCTGCCGGTATCGCCGGTGGCTGGAGGCTGGTTGATCACGGTCTTTGCTCTGGGGGTGGCCTGGTCCGGAGCGTTCGGCATTCTCAAGATGGTCATGAGTTTCTTGGTCATCGTGATTCTTCTGGGCGTTATCTATGTGACCGCCGGCGTGTTCCCCGGTGTCACGACGGTGCTGCAGGGCCTGCTGCCGCGAATACCCGATGTGCCCGTCTGGGCGCAGCAGAGTGGTAAGGTTTCAGCTAACGCCTGGCATGAAATATTGCCTCTGCTCGGTTGGGCGGCCGGCGGATTCGCCAGTCAGGTCTGGTATGGTTATTGGGTGTTGTCGGCCGGCTATGGGGCTGCGGCCGGAGGAGAGGCGGGAAAACCGGCGGACGATTCTTTTCTCGCCGCCATGCCGGCAGAGACCGCCCGGCGTATTAAAGGCTGGTTGCGGGTGGTGTATGTCGATGCGACCCTGGCCATGGTGATCGGCGTTTTCGTGACCGCCTGTTTCGCCCTGGCCGGCGCCGGTGTGCTGGGGCCGCGGCATCTGGCGCCTGACGGCGCCCAGGTGGCGCTGCAGCTGTCCACTCTGTTCAGCGTCCAATGGGGCCTTGCCGGCGGCTATCTGTTCCTCATCGCCGGCAGCGCCGCACTGATCAGCACGCAGGTGGGACAACTGGCAGGATGGCCGCGGTTGCTGGCGGACGCGTTCCGCATCTGCATTCCTGGATTCGGCCGGTGGGAGTGGAAGAAACAATTCCGCATATTCCTGCTCTTTTTTTTCATCACCAACATGACCTTGGTCTACACCTTTGGCCTGAAGCCGGTCATCCTGATCAAAATCGCCGCGGTGCTCGATGGCCTGCTGTTGACGCCGCTGCAGGCCCTGATGGTGGCGGTTGGTCTGTATTATGTTCTGCCGCGTATGCTTTCAGAAGAGGCCGGGCGGGTGCTTCGCCCGAGTTGGGTTTTTGCGGTGGGATTGATCGTCGCTTTTCTGGTGTTCGGCTATTTTTGTATTT
>JAKJDB010000855.1 GCA_022706175.1 Candidatus Zhuqueibacterota bacterium
TTTTCCCGCCGAATTGATCACCGGCCTCAGTCAGCTGCTGGGACCGAATTGGAGCTCCAAGTTGAATCTGCTGAGCTATTACGGCACAGTGGATCCCGAACGTATTCTTCCCGGCGTGCTGTTGCACAGCGTTCCGGTGGGCGTTCGCGGCCTGATCCTGGTGGCGTTGATGGCAGCCGCCATGTCCACGTTCAATGCGTTGACCAACGGCGCCACCGGCTTTCTCACCCGCGATCTCTATCAGGGCTACATTCGGCCTCAGGCCAGCAACAAGGAGTTGATCTATACCACCTACTTTTTCGGCATCCTGATCAATGTGCTGGGATTTCTCATGGCCTATTCCACCAAAAGCATCAACGACATCTGGGGATGGATCACCATGGGCTTGGTGGGCGGCATCACCATGCCGACGGTGTTGCGGCTGTACTGGTGGCGGTTCAATGCCGGCGGCTTTGCGGTGGGCACTCTGATCGGTCTGGTGGCCGCCCTGGTGCAGAGGTTTTTGGCGCCCGGCATGCCGGAGTGGCACCAGCTGGTGTACACGATTGTCATCGGAACCGCTGGATGCGTCATCGGCACCTATCTGACACCGCCGACCGACCGCCAGGTGCTGGAACATTTTTATCGCACCACCCGACCGTTCGGTCTGTGGAAACCGTTGTTCTCTATCCTACCGGTCAACGAACAACAGGCCATGCGCTACGAACATCGTTATGATCTGATCGCACTGCCCATCGGTCTGTGCTGGCAGTTCACCCTGCTCATGTTGCCCATGCAGCTGGTGATCCATGAATTTCAGGCCGCCGCCGTCACCGGAGCGGTATTTCTGCTTTGCTCCATGGGAATGTACTTTTTCTGGTATAAAAAGCTGCCGCCGGCCACGGCCGGTTAACCATACACTCCAACCATACGGGATAAGACATCGTGCGTCGCAAGGCTGTGCATTCGCCGGGCGCTTGAGCGCTGCCGGCGACAGGGAGGTTTATCATGGAACAACCCGTACTCTGCAACAAAGAGCAGTATCCGACCGACGAGATCATCTTTGCGTATATCGGCGCAAAAAAGGCGTACTGGTCGGCGCTTTTTGACTACATTCATGCACGGCATGCGGATTTTTCTTCAGAGTGGCGTTATTATCATGACGGGAAGAGCTGGCTGATGAAAGTGACCCGCCGCAAGCAGACGATTTTCTGGCTCTCCCTGGCCAAGGGCACGTTCCGCACGACGTTTTATTTTAACCGCAAGGCGGAGGATGCGATTCAGCAGAGTGCGCTTTCGGAAGAGATGAAGGCGCAGTATCGCGCCGGCATCCGTTCCAACCGGATCTGCGGTCTGACCGTGGCGTATACCGCCAAGCGGGACGTCAAGACCGCGCAAACCCTGATCGCGCTCAAGTCCGCTTTGACTTGAAACCGCGCCGGCCTATGGCTCGGCCGAAGGGCGGATTGAATTGTCGTTTAGTCGCTATTTTGCGTATTGACATTAGCGGTAATAATGATAAATTAACTGAACCGTTCCTGATCGCCGGGAAGATAAAAATTGTCTGCGGTTGGGAACTCGTAACAAGGTGGTTGTGCCTCGCGGCGTTGTTCACGGCTGTCGAGCCGGCGGGCGTGTGGCGCTATGGCCGTCGGCGGCGGGCTCAACCATGCAATGGGAGAATGGAATGAAAGAAATCTGGTGGCAACA
>JAKJDB010000856.1 GCA_022706175.1 Candidatus Zhuqueibacterota bacterium
CATCCAGTCCAACCCCCATTTGGCCTCATCGAGCACATCCGCCACGCGATTGGGCCCTGCATGGCCGAAATAATCAAAGCGATCGAGAAATTTCCCCTTGTTCTCCAGGTAGGAAAACAGCAGCCGGCACACCGTGTTTCCCGAGGTCATCAGATAGCGCAAATGATCGCCGGCGTCGTGCCAGCCGCCGCTGACATCGATATACGTGCTGTCCGGCATGGGACCGTACATGGTGCGGCCGTCGCCGCGATGGCAGATCTGGTCCAGCCAGGGATTGTAGCCGCAGCGCTGCTGACGCAGATACTCCAGAATGATCTCGGCCGTGCCGGCATAGAGGTCATCGCCGACTCTAAACGGCAGGGAACGATCCGATCCGATTTGCAGGCAATAACGTCCGGATCGGCGCAGGGAGGAGAAATCCAAATGATAGTGATACGCATAGTTGCCATAGGCGCCGCGATTTTTTCCCAGAATGGACGGCCCCCACACCCGTTCGCCGCTTTTCGCGTCGAGCAGTTCAAAGCGGCGATGCCCCTGATCCACTTGTGAAAAGGCGACAGCCACCTTTCTTTCGTCCGCCCGATAGCCCAGCTGATTGATGCGCAGATGAACGGTCCGATCCCGGCCGAGCGCGCAACCGGCGGTGAGAAGACAAAGAAAGAGACCAAATTTTCGCATGTAAACTCCCGGTGTCCTTCGCTCGTCATTCGTCCAGCGAGAACCATTGGGCGACGCTCGCGGGGCCGGCCGCTCCGGCACGGCAATGATGGAATTCATTGGTGTGTTTATCGTAGCAATATTCTTTTTCCCACGACGAGATATGCTTGACGACCTCTGCGATCGCATGCAGGATGAACTCCACCTCCTCGTCGGTCATGGTGGGATGAATGGACAGGCGCACCCAACCGGGTTTTTCCGAGAGATCGCCTTTGTTGATTTTTTCCGTAATCCGGCGTGAGCGCTTCGGATCCACATGCAGCAGATAGTGGCCATACGTGCCGGCGCAGGAGCAACCGCCGCGCGTCTGGATGCCAAAGCGGTCGTTGAGCAATTTGACCACCAGATTGTAATGGATGTTTTCGACCCAGAAGGAAAAAATGCCCAGCCGTTGCTGCTGATGCGGGGCCAGCAGATGGATGCCGGGAATGCGGCTGAGCGCAGCAAAGATTTTCGGCAGCATCTGTTCTTCGCGCGCCAACATGTTCGCCACGCCCATTTGCTCTTTCAATCGTATGCACAGGGCGGCGCGGATGGCCTGAAGAAAAGAGGGCGTACCGCCGTCCTCACGAATCTCGATGTCCTTGATATAGCTGTGTTCGCCCCAGGGGTTGGTCCAGTTCACCGTGCCGCCGCCCGGCTGTTCCGGCACATGCAACTGGTAGAGCTCCTGATTAAAGATCAGCACACCGGGCGTGCCCGGACCGCCGAGAAATTTGTGCGGCGAGAAAAAAATCGCATCCAGCCGTTCCCGCGGATCCGGCGGATGCATGTCGATGGACACATACGGCGCGGAGGCGGCCAGATCGACAAAGCAATAGCCGCCGATATCGTGCATGATCGCGGCCAGCTGGTGATAGGGCGTCTGCAGTCCGGTCACATTGGAGCAGGCGGTGAAGGAACCGATCTTGAGCGGTCGATGGCGGTATTTGCGCACGGTCTCAGCCAGCTGATTCACATCCACCA
>JAKJDB010000857.1 GCA_022706175.1 Candidatus Zhuqueibacterota bacterium
CCCACCGCTCTGCGAATGCTGATGCGGGAGGAGCCGGAGATGTTGCGGCGCACCGATTTATCGAAATTACGGCACATTTTCAGCGTCGGCGAACCTCTGAATCCAGAGGTGATCCAGTGGAGCCGTCGCGTTCTGGGAAAAGAGATCTATGACACCTGGTTTCAGACGGAAACCGGCGCCATCATGATCAGCAACCGCCCAGGGGCGACCATCAAGCCCGGCTCCATGGGCCTTCCTGTGGACGGCATTGAGCCGGCCATTATCAAGGAGGACGGTTCAGCGGCCGCGGATATGGAGCGAGGTGCGCTGTGCCTGAAAGCAGGCTGGCCTTCGATGTTCGTCACCTATCTGAACCATGACGACAGCTATCAGCTCAAGTTCAGAGACGGTTATTACTACACCGGCGATACGGCCTATCGCGATGAGGACGGTTATTACTGGTTCATGGGCCGAAGCGACGATGTGATCAACACCGCCGGCCATCTGGTCAGTCCGTTTGAGGTGGAAAGCGCGGCGCTGGAGATCGAAGAGGTGGCTGAATCCGGCGCCATCGGCGCGCCGGACGAACTGCTCTTTGAAAAGGTGGTTCTTTTTGTCGCCTTGCATAAAACCAGCACCGAGTCGCGCGACTTGGAGCTCAAGATACGGCTGCATATCGCCAATCGAGTCTCCTCGGTCGCCACTCCGCAGCAGATCTTTTTTATCGATTCCATTCCGAAAAACAAAAGCGGCAAGATAATGCGACGTATCCTGAAAGCCCGCTACCTGGGACTGGATGCCGGCGATACTTCAACGTTGGAGGCTTGATGAGCATGATCTCCCTGGAACAGCTTGAACCGATTTTTCAGCAGGTGTTTGACGATGACACCATTCATATCACCCCTGCAACCACCGCGGACGACGTCGACGGGTGGGATTCTCTGTCGCATGTGAATCTGATTTTGGCGCTGGAGACCGCTTTTAACGTGCGCTTTAGTCAAAAGGAGCTGTTGAGCTTTAAAAACGTCGGCGATCTTTACCACAGCATCAACGCCAAACTGGAAACGCGGCCGTGATGGTTCGGGGGACGTCTTTTGCACTTTAATTCACTGACATTTTTTCTTTTTCTGCCCGCCGTCTATCTCTGCTTTCTTGTGGTCGGCGCCGGCCGGCGCTGGCCGCTGCTGTTGCTGGCGAGCTTTGTGTTCTACGCCGCCGTGGGGGTTCCTTATCTGATCGCCGTGTTTCTCCTGGTAACGCTGGCGGCTTTTGCAGGCGGACTGCTGATCAATTCCCGAAGCAGCGAAAAGGGGAAACAGACCCTTCTGATCGCCTCTATCGCAGCCGTGCTTTTGCCGCTGGTGCTTCTCAGATATTTGCCGGTCCTGGTTCAGGGGCTGCATGCCGTAGGGCCTCTTGCCGGTATGGAGTTCCCCCGCTGGGCTCCGGTCGCCATCGGCGTCTCTTATTATGTTTTTCAGGCGGTGTCCTACCTGGTGGACGTGTATCTGGAAAAAATACCGACGGAACGTCATGTGGGCTATTTCGCGCTCTATCTCGGCTTTTTTCCCAAAATGCTGCAGGGCCCCATCGAACGGGCCGAGGATCTTTTACCGCAATTGAAAGCCCCCTACCGTTTTGATTACGCGGCCGCACGCACCGGACTGCTGCTCTTTGCCTGGGGATTGTTTAAAAAAGT
>JAKJDB010000858.1 GCA_022706175.1 Candidatus Zhuqueibacterota bacterium
TATGACCAGAACGAGCCGGGATCGCTGAATATGCTCGGTATGCATGGAACCGCCTATGCCAATTATGCGGTGCAGGAATGCGATCTGCTGATCTGCGTGGGAGCCCGTTTTGACGACCGCGTCACCGGCAAACTAAAGACCTTTGCGCCTCACGCCAAAATCATCCACATTGACCTGGATCCGTCCAGTATCGCCAAAAACGTGCCGGTGGATATTCCGGTGGTCGGCAATGCCAAACAAGTGCTCACGAATCTGCTTGAGCAGGTCGAATTTCGAGAGCGGAAGGAATGGTTTGATAAAATCGCCCACTGGAAAAAACGCCATCCGCTGCGTTATGACCAAAAAGGCCAGTCCATCAAGCCGCAATACGTGATTGAAGAACTCTGGCGGCAAACGGAGGGACAGGCGATTATTGCCACCGGCGTCGGCCAGCACCAGATGTGGACCGCCCAGTTTTACAAGTTCACCCGGCCCCGCCAACTGATCACCTCCGGCGGGCTGGGGACTATGGGATTCGGCCTGCCGGCAGCCATAGGCGCTCAGATCGCCAATCCGGACGCTCTGGTTGTGGACATCGACGGCGACAGCAGCTTCAACATGACGATGACGGAACTTTCCACAGCCGTGATGTATGAACTGCCCATCAAGGTCTGCATCCTCAACAATGGCTACATGGGTATGGTCCGCCAGTGGCAGGAACTGTTTTACGGGCGCCGCTACTCGAGCAGCTGGCTGAAAAATCCGGACTTTGCAAAGGTGGCCGAGGCGCTTGGCGCTGTGGGCCTTCAAACCGACCAGAAAAAAGACGTACCTCGGGTAATCAAACAGATGCTGGCGGAAAAACGCCCCTGTGTCGTCGACTTTCACGTGGATAAGGAAGAAAACGTCTGGCCGATGGTCCCGGCGGGCAAGTCCCTGAACGAAATGGACGGCTTGAATATATTTGAGATGGCATAAAACAAAATCAAGGATCAAAATGCAAAAATAAAAAAACTGTCTGCGTTTTTGATTTTGAATTTTTGATAATTATTTGGGAGATCATTATGAAACATATATTGAGCGCTTTAGTCCTGAACAAACCGGGGGTTCTTGCCCATGTCGCAGGGATGTTTGCCGCCCGGGCTTTTAATATCGATTCGCTGGTTGTCGGCCGTACCGACGATCCGACGCTGTCGCGGATGACGATTGTGGTCATTGGAGACGATCGGATGGTCGAACAGGTTCGAAAACAGTTGGCTAAAATTGTGTCGGTGGTCAAGGTCCAGGATTTCGCCGGTCAGGACGTGGTCGCCCGCAATCTCCTGCTGATCAGCATCGCCTGCCCGGCTGAAAAGCGGCATGAAATCCTCGCCCTGGTTGAAATGTTTCAGGCCAAAGTTGTGGACATAGGCGCAAAGTTTGTTATGGCGGAGGTCTCCGGTCCCGAAAGCAAGATTGAGGCGTTTATCGAATCCTGCCGACCCTATGGCATTAAGAATATGGCCCGCACCGGCACAGTCGCCATGGCTCGGCAGACACAGACAAGAATCGAAGTCTCCAATGACAATTCAAAGTAAAGAACCACCAGTTAAAACTGGTGGCATTTTAGAATTCAAGCAGAGCTTGGCCGCTGTCTTCTTTGCCCTGCATCTGAATATACTTCTTTATCGTCGCTTCCTCTACGCCAACCGTTGA
>JAKJDB010000091.1 GCA_022706175.1 Candidatus Zhuqueibacterota bacterium
CCGCCGCTAGCCGCCATGGGCGAGACAGCGTCCGGCTGGTCGCTCAAGCCGTGCGCGTTTGCCCGCCACGCAGACCATCAAACGAGAAGGGCCATGCAAAAAATCGTCGAATGCGTTCCCAATTTCAGTGAAGGCCGAGATCAGACAAAAATCGAACAGATCGCCGCGGTGATCCGCTCTGTTGACGGCGTACAGCTGCTGGACATTGATCCGGGCAAAGACACGAATCGCACGGTGATGACGTTGGTCGGCGATCCGCAGGGCGTCGTAGAAGCGGCGTTTCAGGCGATTGCCAAGGCGGCCGAACTCATCGATATGAGCGCACATCGCGGTGCGCACCCGCGGCTGGGCGCCACCGATGTATGCCCGTTCATCCCGGTTTCCGGAATCACCATGGACGAATGCAGCGAGCTGGCCAGACAGCTGGGCAAGCGGGTCGGGGAGGAACTCGGCATTCCGGTTTATTTGTATGAAAAGGCTGCGGCCAGGCCGGAGCGGAGCAATCTCGCCGACATTCGCAGCGGCGAATATGAAGGCCTTGCGCAAAAACTGCGCCGGCCGGAATGGCAGCCGGATTTCGGTCCAGCCCGATTCAATAAAAAGTCCGGCGCCACCGTGATCGGCAGCCGGGAATTTCTCATCGCTTACAACATCAATCTCAACACGCGCGATGTGCGCATCGCCCATGAGATCGCCGGTCTGATCCGCGAGTCCGGCCGTCCGCAAAAGGACGATCAGGGTCGAATCCTGTGCGATGTGGACGGCGAGGCTCTGCGCATTCCCGGGATTTTTAAGGCCTGCAAAGCGGTGGGCTGGTATCTGGAGCAGTTTGGTCGCGCGCAGATTTCCATCAATCTCACCGATTACCATCAGACGCCGCCCCATTTGGTGTTCGACGCATGTTGCCGTTTAGCCGAAGAGCGCGGCGTGCGCGTCACCGGCAGCGAACTGGTGGGCTTGATCCCGCTCCAGGCGATGCTGCAGGCGGGCCGTCATTATCTGCACAAACAGAAAAAAAGCGCCGGCGTGGCCGAAGCCGAGCTGGTCCATGTGGCTGTGCTTTCATTGGGACTCGCCGATCTCGGGCCGTTTGATCCGGCGCAAAAGATCATCGAATACCGTCTTTCCGGCAACGGGCCGCTGGCCTCCATGAAAGTGGATGGATTTCTCGATCTGCTCTCCTCCGATGCGCCGGCGCCGGGCGGCGGCAGCGTGGCGGCGCTGTGCGGCGCACTGAGCTGCGCGCTTTCCAGCATGGTAGCAGCTCTGACCTTTGGCAAAAAAGGGTACGAAGCGGCCTTTGCAGAAATGGAAGCGGTCGGCCTACAGGCGCAACAGCTCAAAGATGAATTCATTCAGGATATCGATCGGGATACCGAAGCGTTCAACCAGGTCATGGCGGCCTGGCGGTTGCCGAAAAAAACCGACGATGAGATCGCGGCGCGAAAGCAGGCGATCGAAGAGGCGACCCGGGCGGCCACACGGGTTCCTCTGAGCGTGCTGCAGCGATGCCGGCAGGCGGTTGATCTGGCCGCTGTGGTGGCGAAATCAGGCAATAAAAATTCATTGAGCGACGCCGCGGTGGCTGCCGCCACGGTGCGCACCGCGGCCGAAGGCGCGTTTCTCAATGTCTGCATCAATCTGCCGGGGATCACAGACGAGACATTTAAAAACAATGTGCTGCAACAGGCGCGGGAAACAAAAGAGGCGGTTGTGGCGCAGAGTCAGGTCCTTTTGCAGGAAATCGAGCAACAGCTGCATGGGTAGGGCGGCCTGTTTTTCAGAATGGATCACAACAGAAGAGCCGGCATGAGGAGTGTTGTTCGACGCTTTTATTATGCGAATCCGTAGCGTTTATTAGTGCCCGTCAATGCGCGAGGAATCCGGCGTCGCACAAAACACCCCTCTTTCGCATTTCCTGTTCGTCGTTGGATCCTTCCCTTTTGTCTTTCCGAGCCCGCAACGCTTTATCCTTACACGTGCTTTGTATCAGCGCAGGGCGAGGAATCTAGCGTCGCACAGGGCCACAGACGTTCGCATGCTCCGTTCGTCGCTGGATCCTTCGGCGCAGTGAGCAGGCCTCGTAATCCACGAGCACGCGCCTGCGCTCCATCGCTGAACAACCCGGCAGCCGACTCAAATTGACTTTGCTTCTGAACCCATGCAACTGCCGCCTCGCCATATTTTCAAGCTGATAAAGAGATTTTAGATCATGCCAGTGCTTCGCGCCGTAGGCGCGCCCTGTCAATAGCCCATGCGTTTCGAAAAACCGGGGAGCTCCGTAGGAGCGGTATAGTTTTGTTTTGATCACAAAGCGTGTCGCTCCTACGGAGCTCAAAATAAAAAGAAATGACTATTCTACTGATATTCCGCCGCTACGCGGCTGACGTTATTCCTGACCGTGGCAATTGTGGCAATTCATTATTTAATGCCGTAGGATAGCTCTGTTAACAGGCTTTTAAAAACGGAACAACGGATTGATTGCAGAAAACAAATCGCCGGCCTCCTAATCTTGTCTTTCCACGATCTCCTATTACCACAATTCCACTTCCGTCGCAGAGGGCGAAGAATCCAACGTCGCACAGGGCCACAGACCTTCGCATGCTCCGTTCGTCGCTGGATCCTTCCCTTTTGTATTTCCGAGCCCGCAGTGCTTTATCCTTACACGTGCTTTGTATCAGCGCAGGGCGAGGAATCCGGCGTCGCACAAAACACCCCTCTTTCGCATTTCCCGTTCGTCGCTGGATCCTTCGGCGCTTTGCTGACTCTGCAAACAGGTTCAACCTGTGATGGTTTCGCGCCTCAGGAGAACAACCTAAAGTCGTTTTATCACTTGAAAATGCGACCGTTTTTCTTTTGGGCCGGAAAAACGGATTCGTCCAACCGCGTCGCTTTTCAGCTCAGCCCACTCTTTGCCATTATGCCAAACCGCATAGACCGCGTTGGGCAAAAGTGTTTTGACCATATACCTTCGCGACGTGACCGTTGTGGCAGAGCTGTCACTCCAAACCATGCGCCGGCCTGCCAGCCATTCTACGATATCGACGTGATGCTCTCGATCGAGCCCGGAGATGTGCAGAGAAAAATCGTTTTCAGAGCCATGATAATACCGCATATCCTGTACTCCCCAACCGGCGGCAAAAGGCCATCGACAGCGAATCGACTTTCCGGCACAGCGAACCCGATACTCATTCACATGCAGGTCAATGTCATAGCGCCGCCCGGCCAGCCGGTAGATCAGCTGCGTTCCGTCCAACTGGACCGGCAAATGCGGCGCTAAATAGAGCCGGTTGTGCTTAGGCTGAATCCCATAGATATCCCGATACAATCCCACCAGCGTCATCGCGTTGTTGGCCAGAATGTCGTCTCCGGCGCCTGTTTGGTCTGAGCGCAGATAGCGCTGAAACGCCAGTCCGTCACGACGGTATTGCGCCAGCAGCGTTTCAACGTAGCGCAGAGCGATGGACGGATCCACCGCCGCGTAAGAGGCTACGCCCACTTGCCCCCATCCTAAAAAGATGTCGCCGTTTTCATAGTTTGGAAACGGGAACTGCCAATCCAATCCTTCGCCCTTTTCATACGAGTCGAGGCAGATGGGCCAGGCGAACAGCTTTTCCTTTTGCATTTGGTTTTCAATGCGATCGAGAATTTTACGCTGCCGCTCCGAGTCCTCGCACAGACCATAGGCGATGGCCATGAAATTCACCGGCGTCACCATATTTCTGCCGTGAATCGAGTCATCCCGGTCCCGCCAATGGATGTAGCACCGGCGCTCCTCATCCCATAGTCCTCCATCCGCGGTGGTCTGATTAAAACGGCGTTTCAATCCCGCCGCCAAAGCGCGATAGCGTTCCGCTGCGGCAGGATCCTCCAGCAGCTCTTCGGCATCAGCCCAGAGCGTCAGCGCCCGGTACATCAACGCGTTGACAAAGCTGTTTTCATAAGAGGCCCAGATGATGTCGATCCAATCCGATCCACGGGCTTGCGCATGGTCGTCGGTCATCATCTCCACGAGGTGATCCCCATCCTGGTCACGGTCAAGGAGATGCTGCAAAACCTGCTCGCAGGAAAATTTGAAGGTACGCAGCCAATCCAAATCACCGCACAGATCGAACAGCTCGACGACGTTGATGACGAAATCCGGATTGGCATCCAGCAGATAGCCCCATTGGGCCTCGTAAAAGCCCAGGCTGTCGCAGGTTCCGGGGATGGCGTCCTCGCAGGTGTACGCCCAGCGCGATTTCACCCGGCCGTTCCGCTCGATGGCGTGATCGCGGAAATAACAGAGCGTCCGCTGGTAGGCTTTGATATAATCATCGTCCGCAATGGCGGAGGCCAGCAGCGCGATCCACTGCTCATGTAAAACCGCCGGGCCATAGGGCGTGCGCCAACTGTTGCTGCCGTGCAGATGGGTATCGATCACGCCGATGCGCGCCACGGTGTTGAGCAGGCTGGTGACGGCCTCCTGATCCAGCCCAACCAGGTTGCCGCGGCCGTACGTGGCCTGATAATCCAGCGCCGACAGAGTGAACCGGGCGGTCACCGTCCCCGGCCCGGCCGGAATGTCGGACCAGACATCTTGGCGGTCGGTCAGAAAACGGCGGCGATGGCTGTCCGCATCATACCGGCACCGGACCTCCTGTTCACTGACGGTAAAGGCGCAGACCAGCGACCCGTCCGTTTGCCGGCTGAGGCGCAGCGCCGTCGAGTGGTCCGAATCGGCCTGAACGCGCAAACCGATGTTGCGTGACTGATTCCACAAGGTCATTTTATCGACATGAACACCGTAGGTGGCCTGCGGTGTATCGAACAATTTGAACCAGGCCACGCCGCCGTTGCCGAGCAGCGCGCCGTCCCAATCGCTCATGCGATTGAAATGGAACAGCGGCATGCTCGCCTCCCGGAACTGTGCACGGTCTGCCAGAGTGCGGCTGATCTCCAGGATCAGGCGCCCGGATTCTCGTCGCACTCGCCAGGTTTCCATCGCCGGGCCCAGGCGAAACGGTCCAATCTGCGCCTGCTGGTTTTGCACACGAACCGCAGGGCTGGCATCGAGCGAACCGCTGTCCCACCGCTTGCCGTCCTGCTGCAGTCGCGTGGTGATGCCGTCGGCCGCCAATAATGAATAGTTGTTCATCAGCAGGTGGGTGATGGCACACCCGCGCTCATAGGATAGGATCAGGGTCAAAGAATCGGTCTTGATCGTGATCCGCTTTTTCGAGGGATTGTGAAGAACGTCCCGAGATGGATTCGCCAACCCCGTTGAAATCCAGACCAGAGTCATGGCGATCGCTGAACACAATTTACGTTTCATACGCTCCACAGATTAGGATGGTAACACCGATGTCGCTATCACGCACGAGGTTGCAGTTTCAACCGCGGCTCTCATTACGCTATTTTTTTACCCGCCATCGTGTTCCCATCAAACAGGTCTTTTCCCCTTCCTGCTCCGATTGATAATACACGGTCAGAATGGAGCCGTCCGGCAGCTCCACCGAGGCCGGATAGCCGAGATCGCCGTTGAAATGGCCCGCCAGCTTGATCTCATTGGCCACATCCCAGGTGCGGCCTTGATCATCGCTCAAACACGCATATTCGCCAAAAGCCGCTATCCTTCTACCATAGACCGTGAGCAGCTTGCCGCTCTTGAGCCGAATCAGATGCGGCGGATAGCCCTGAATGGGCGTGGGCTTCATCCGCGTCCAGGTTCTGCCGCCATCGCCGCTTTCAGCCTGGCGCAGCAGAGATTGGGAATCATCACGATGAAGGGCGCCCGGCGCCGGCTTGGCGTGAAAACGGAACTGCGCGACAATGCGCCCATCGTTGGTTTCCACTGCAAACGGCTCATGAAATTGTTCGATCTCATCGGGCGGAGTGGGCTCGATATTGGTGAGAAACTGCCAGGAACGGCCGCCGTCGCGCGACTCTTCCACTGTAACAGCGTGCTGAGTGTTTTTCCACACCGAAGAGTTATTATCGCCGCCGTGGTGGCGGCCGACAAACAGCAATCGGCCGTCCTTGAGTAAAACCGGTCCGTGATTGGCAGAGCCGCGCGTGCGGACCGGCTTTTCCCAGGTGAGGCCGCCGTCGGTAGAACGCGCCGTGAAATAGCCCAACCACTCCTCTTTGACCGACGGGCTGATCTTTTCATCGTGCAGAGCCCAGTAGAACTCGGGCGATCCCGGCCTCAGGCTCGACCGATCCTTGATTCTTGCCGCGTAGGCCACAGAGGTGAACCAGGTGATCAGCAGATCCTGGTTGGGCAGTTCAACGATGCCGGCATCGCGGTCGTCCAACGGCGTGTTGCAGATGGTTCGTTCCGCACTCCAGGTCTCGCCCCCATCCGTGCTTTTGATCATCTGCACTTTGCCCCAGGGACAGACATGCTCATCGCGGTCGCCGGAAAACACCGCCACCAGCTCGCCGTTCTGTCGCAGACAGATGGACGGCCAGCCGATGTAACGGCCGGGCTGTTTGCACAGCACTCTGGTCCACAGCAGCTCGGCGCGTTTTTGCTGCACCGGCGCGCCGTGGATTTCATTTGCTGCGGAGGTCTGCGGCCAAATCCAGCCGGCGGCTGTGAGCAAGAGGATGGCCATTAACTTTTTCAGATTTTTCATACAATCTCCCATGGTATGGATTAACACTAGACAGCCTCATTTCACATCGATCACTTTGCTGACCGTGCGGCCGAACACCTCAGGGGTGTACATCTCTTCCGCCTTGGTGGGCGGCACGGTGTAACGGCCTTTGGTGACCGAACGAAGCAGATAGGAATAGCTGGTCACTCCGGCAGGCAAATAGTCGGCGAACAGCAGCACCCGGTCGTCATGCTTTTCCACATGGGTGAAACCGCTCCACCAATCGGTCTGCTGGTCATCATACTGCTGCACCGCCGCACTGACGCCGGCCAGATCCACCTGAATGGGTTCCAGGCCGGCCGGCAACGGGTCGTTCATGACGACAAAATAACGATCCAGCGGGGTCTCCAGAGTGAGAGTGACCCGGAACACCTGTCCCAGCGGATAAGAGCCGTCCTTAAGAAAGGCCGATTCCACCGGAGTGACGGATTTTAAAACCGCCATGCCCTGATCCAAGGGCTCTTTGAATTGAGTGGGGAAATAGCTCAGGCGCAGGCCATAATACAGCGCGCCGTCGCCGTCTTTTTTAATCTCCACATCAAAGGGCTTGGAACCAAAGGCGGCGAGGGATTCGGAACGCCGCTCGATATGGGTCGACCGGCCGGCAAAAAGAAACGACAACGCCTGCCGGCCCGCCAATTTGATCTGCGCCTCGAAGCGCGGTTCAACTTTTTCATACCGTTCAAAATAGGTGGACAGCGCCTGCAGCACGTAAAAATTCTCCTGCGTGTTGCTCCAGTGGCCGTCTTTACGGTTGGTCAACAACCAGCGCACCACGTTCTCCGCCATCGGCACATCGGCCCCTGCCTCCAGCAGGGCCTGCAGACACTGGGCTGTGGCGCGTACGTTGCTGTGAAAGATCCAAACCAGGTCGCCCTCCGGCTCTTCGAAATAGGCGGTGGTCGGTGAAACGCGCAGCCGATTGATCATTTTTTGCACGAGTTCGGTTCTGCGCGCCTCCAGGGGATTGACCGAAACGCCGGCTTTGCGGGCCGACTTGACCACGCCGGTTTGCAGACCGACGTTGCCCTTGGGCTGATCCAGCAGCAGTTGCACCGTTCGTAACAGATAGGTCTGCGCGGTCAAAGGCAGGTCATCGCTGCGGGTGGTCAGTTTTTCCACATAGCCCGCATCCGTGCGATCGTTCAACGCCAGCACATAGAGGATGAAACAGTCGGTGGTTTTCCAGCACAGATCATCATAGGGAAAGCTGTCACGGGACACGTCGCCGTTCAGCACCTGCCGCAGATAATCCAGAGCCCAGTCCAGCATGGCGTCATCGATCGGAAAGCCGGCTTTTTTCGCCAGCGTCAATCCATAGGCTGCGTACACGCTGACGAACGGCCACGATCGGCCGTTTCCCTGCCAGTAGCTGAATCCGCCGTCTTCATTCTGAAACTTGACCATATCCTTCAAGATAGAGTTGACCACGGCGGCGTAATCCTGTTCACCGGTTGTGGGAATGGCAAAGGCTTTGACCAGATCGGCTGAGATGATGAACGGCAAGGCTTTGGACAGCCTCTGCTCCAGGCATTCATAGGGATAGGCAAGCAGATATTCCACGGCTCCGGAAAACTCGGCCATGGCCGAAGAGGCGGCGGTCATCTCCAGCTTGGTCAGCTCGGCATGCA
>JAKJDB010000092.1 GCA_022706175.1 Candidatus Zhuqueibacterota bacterium
CCCGCCTCCATGTCGGCGATTGGTCAGTGGGAGGCGCAGCGCATGCAGGAGATGCACGCTTATGTGAGTCTGCGCGGCCAGCAGAACGCCATGGAGATGTCCGATGTGGCGTCTGAGCAGATGAAGCTCTATCAGCAGTATTGGTGGAAACCCGTGCACCTGGACATCCGCGTACCTCGGACCAAATGGGTGGTGCTGCGTTGGCCCAACCCCGGCATGGCGCAGCTGGCCAGAATGAGCACCGAAGCGTTTACCCAATTTTACTTTGACGTGTGCACGCTCGATTACGGCAGACTGGAGCGGGCGATGAAAACCCTGGCCGCCCTGATGCGCCGGACCGACCGGGTGCGCATCACCGGTCCGGGCACCGAGCTCTCGTTCTCCATCAAGAATATTCCGGTGATCCCGTGCAGCGGATCCCACAACCTGCCGGACGGCGAAATCTTTACCGCGCCGGTGCGCGATTCGGTGAACGGCCGGGTCCGGTTCACCGCACCGACCATCTACCAGAGCGTGGTGCATGAGAACGTGGAACTGGTCTTTCGCAACGGTAAAATCATTCGCGCAAAATCGGACAAGAGTGAAATGCTCAACGCCGTGCTGGACACGGACGAGGGCAGCCGGTACATCGGCGAGTTTGCCCTGGGGTTGAATCCGCACATCACCCGGCCGATGCTCGACATTTTATTCGATGAAAAGATCAGCGGTTCGTTTCACTTTACGCCGGGCAACAGCTATGACAACGCGTTCAACGGCAATCGCTCCCAGGTGCACTGGGACCTGGTGTGCATCCAGACGCCCGAGTACGGCGGCGGCGAGATCTATTTCAACGACCGGCTGATCCGCAAGGACGGACTGTTTGTGCCAAGAGACCTGCAGCCGCTGAATCCGCAAAACCTGCTGGACTAGGGTTGCACCGCGGGGCTCCGACGGCGGCGCCAAGACGGCCGCCTAAAAAAATACACTCAGAAAGGATGACCATGAAGATCGCCATCGAATACTGCACGCAATGAAACTATTACCCGAGAGCAGCCAGTTTGGCTGACGCACTGAAAAAAGAAAAACAGGCCTCTGTCACATTGATCGAATCCAGCGGCGGCGTTTTTGAAGTGTTCCACGACGGACAGAAGATCTATTCTAAAAAAGCAACCGGCCGATTTCCGACCCTGGATGAAATCCTCCAGCTTCTGTGAACGCCTCCCTCCCGGTCCACTGATCAAGAAAGGATTAAAATACGAAAATAAAAAAAGAGGACGCCACCCTGGACGACGCCTGGCGCGCTGTGGCCGACATGGAGTATCGGCGTGCGACCGAAATCGCCAACCGGATGCTGAGCAAAGACGGGGACGATCCGGATGCCCTGATGCTGCTCAGCCGGATTCAAGTGGGCACCGGAAAGATCGAACAAGCTCACCAGACCTACTCGTACATTTACAACCACAAAAAAATGGCCGCCGGCCTGCGCGCCGAGGCCGCCATGGTGCTCAACCGCCTGCCCGAAGCCCTGTCCCTGCTGCAGAAAACGCTGAAAGAGAATCCGCGCCAGCCGGAGCTGCTTTTCATCGCCGCGCTGATCGAATACCAGCTCGGCCATATTCAGCGGGTGGAGGACTATATGCTTGCCGCGCTGGAGAGCGGCCTGGATTGGAACGACGAAGACCCCATCACCCTGGTGGTGGAACACTGCTTGACCGGACCGGAGTACTTGGATCTCGAACACATCTATCTCGATTGCCAGGATCAGCTTTTCGAAGGCAAAAGCGGATCAAAAAACCGCTGGTTCAGCCTCAACATGTCCATCTACGAGCTGTACACCGCATCCACCCCGGCCAAACGCAACAAGATCGCCAACGATCTGCTCTATCTGCTGGGCGGAGCAGAGGACCTCACGCCGGCTTCCGGTAAAGAAAAACTGCGCGCCATTCTGACCGACTTTTCCCACAACGAGCAGGACGCCCGTTTCGGCCTGGAAGGCCTCAAAGCGCTGGACGCGGGCCGGTACGACGAACTCGCGCGCATGGTGCTGGCGCTGCAGCTCGAACATCTCAAAGAGTTCTCCGCCGTCGTGGACATTCAGTTTGACCAGTTGGACAGCAGTTCCATGCAAACACTGACCACCAAACTGCCCATGCGCATGGCCATCGACCTGCTCACGCTTTACGCCATGGCCACCTCTGAGGACCGCAAGTCCCAGTTGATGGAACAGGAGATCGAAGCGGAACTGAGCGCCGCCTTGATCACCGCTTGCTTCAGCGCCTTTTACCAGGAAATCAACCTGTATAAAAAACGGCAGCAGCCGCAGCCCGTAAAAAAGAAAAAATAACTCCGGCGTTCGCATGGACCTACGCCGCAGGATTCGTTTCCGCCATCATGGGAGGTGACGCTATGTTGTCTGAATTCCGCAACGAACCGTACGTTGATTTCAGCAAACCGGAGAACCGTAAAGCCCAGGAGGAAGCGCTCAGCCGGATCAGCCGCGATTTCTCCAATGAATACGGCCTGTTCATCAACGGCCGCGAGGTCAAAACCGGCAGAACGTTCAAATCCTACAATCCGTCGCACAAGGACCAGGTGCTGGCGGTTTTTCACAAGGCGGGAAAGGATGAAGTGGACCTGGCGATGCAGGCTGCGCTGGCCGCCCAAGAAAAGTGGAAAACCATCGACGCCAAAGAGCGGGCCCTCGTTCTGCTCAAGGCGGCGCAGATCCTGCGCAAACGCAAGGCGGAGGTGAACGCCTGGATGATCTGCGAAGCCGGAAAGACCTGGATCGAGGCAGAGGCGGACACGGCCGAGGCCATCGATTTTCTCGATTTTTACGGCCGTGAGGCGATCCGTTGGAGTGAAATCAAAGGCGCCATCCCTTTTCCCAACGAAGCAACCGAGCTGCGCTATATTCCCCTGGGCGTCGGCGCCATCATCCCGCCCTGGAACTTTCCCATGGCGATCCTCACCGGCATGTCCAGCGCCGCTCTGGTCACCGGCAACGCCGTTCTGCTCAAGCCGGCCTCCGACACCCCGGCCATCGGTCGGCAATTCGTCCAGATCATGCAGGAAGCCGGTCTGCCGGACGGGCTTCTCAATTTCATTCCCGGCAGCGGCGCGGAGATCGGCGATTATCTGGTCAGCCACCCCAAAATCCGCTTCATCTCCTTCACCGGCTCTAAAGAGGTGGGCTTGCACATCACCGAGTTGGCCTCCCGGTGCGCGCCGGGACAGATCTGGATCAAACGCGTCGTTGCGGAGATGGGCGGCAAAGACAGCATCGTGGTGGACAGCAATTGCGATCTCAACGAAGCGGCCACCGCCATCGTCTTTTCCGCTTTTGGCTATCAGGGACAGAAATGCTCCGCCTGCTCGCGGGCCATTGTCGTGGAGCAGGTGTACGACCAACTGCTGGAGCTGATCGCCGCGAAAACCAAAGCCCTGACCGTCGGCCCCTCTGAAGATCCATCCATGTACATGGGACCGGTCATTAACGCGGCGGCGGAGAAGAAAATTCTCGAGTACATCGAGATCGGTAAAAAAGAAGGACGGCTTTTAACCGGCGGCGCCAAGGCCGCGGGCGACGGCTATTTTATACAGCCCACCATCTTTGCCGACATCCAACCCGGCGCCCGCCTGGATCAGGAGGAGATCTTTGGACCGGTGCTGGCGGTGATCAAGGCGAAACATTTCGACCAGGCTCTGGCCATCGCCAATGCCACTGAATACGGCCTCACCGGCGCGGTGTGGACCCGGGACCGCTACCGGATCGAAAAAGCCAAAAACACCTTTCACGTCGGCAACCTGTACATCAACCGCAAATGCACCGGCGCTATGGTCGGCGCGCACCCCTTCGGCGGCTTTAACATGAGCGGCACGGATTCCAAAGCCGGCGGCATGGATTATCTGGGGTTGTTCCTGCAGGCCAAATCCATTGCCGAGCGGCTGATCTAGGCCCTCGATGGAGATCTCGTTGCTGTTCGAAGACGACGATATGATCGCGGTGGACAAACCCGATGGGATCGCCTCAATTCCGGAACGCACCCCGGATCAAACCGATCTGCTCTTCCGCCTCACAGAGCAACGGGGCGCTCCGCTTTGGGTGGTCCATCGACTTGACAAAGAGGTCAGCGGCGTGATCCTGTTCGCCAAAACCGCGGCCATGCACCGTCTTCTCAACGATCAATTTCAGAAAAAAAAAATCGACAAAACCTACATCGCGATCGTGCACGGCCGCGTAGCCGCTGACCACGGGGTGATCGACAAAGCCATTCGCGCCTGCGGCTCCGGCCGCATGGCGGTCGATGAACAGCGCGGCAAGCCCTCTCAAACCCGCTTTCATGTTTTAGCGCGCACTCTTCAAACCAGCCGGCTGGAAGTTCATCCGCAAACCGGCCGGCGCCACCAGATTCGTGTGCATCTGTACAGCATCGGCCATCCGCTGGTCGGCGACCCGCGCTACGGCGACAAGCAGCGGAACCTCGGCTTTCCACGGCTCTATCTGCATGCGCACTCGATACGCTTTCAGAATCCGCATTCAGGCCAGGAGATCCGGATCACCTCTCCGCTGCCCGATGCCTTTGATCTGGTCTGTTCAAACAAGGAGGTCCGCTGATGCGCTTCTCTACGATCCTGTTCTTCTTTATGCTCGCAGGGTGTTCCCGACACGGCCAACTCGCTGTCCGGACCCTGTCCCAGGCCGAGTGGGCCGCCCTGCAAATTCGCAGCAATGAAAAGCTGGCCACTCCGGAGTGGATCCAGGGCAAGCTGCTCAACCTGGCCAAAATTAAAGCCGAAAACCGGGCGGACTCTTTGTTGGCGTTCATGGCCGTCAATCCAGAGATCTTTAAACTGCATCAGCCGGCGCAAGAGCTCAAAGTAAAAAGCGACAGAACCGATGAGCTCGGCTTTCAGCATCTGCGCTTTTCCCGTCTGCACCAAAACATCCCCATCTGGAACGATGATCTGGTCATCCACATCAATAAAAAAGGCGAAGCCTATCTGTTCAACGGCCGCTATCACGCCAGCCAGAAGATCGTCGGCCAGGCCGTCGTCAGCGCAGAAAAAGCGGCTGCCATCGCCCTTGATGCCGCAAAAGAAAAAAAAATGGATCGAGTCGATGAAAATGAACCGGTCTGGTATCCAGCCGGCGCCAGCCTGCGGCTGGCCCACCATCTGGTTCTGAGCAGCGAAAACAAGAGCTGGGACTATTTCGTCGCAGCGGACAACGGCGAGATTTTGTATGATCAGGATCGGCGCAGATTCCAGATGGCAAGATAAAAGGATTCAGGCTCAGTGACGTCGCTACCCTTGTACTGGAAACAGAACCGATCAACCGAGCAAGCAACGCCGGCCCGGATCGAATTCGGCCGCCGGCGCTGAATTGAAAAAACAGAGAAAGGTCAAGGAAAATGAATAAACGGCTTTGTTTGATCTCCGCACTGCTCTTTCTTACCGCCGGCGTGCTGCACCCGGCCATAGACGGCCGTCATGCGGCTAAAAAGACCAAAACCCTCACCGCCCGAGTCCAGCAGGCCACTGATCTGCGCCAGGCAGGGACCGCCTGGGATCAGCGCAAGCCGCTGATCGCCGGCACCAAAGCCTCCGGACGACTGTGCCGGGCGCAGAATCCTGCGGACCGTATGATCAGCGCCCTCTCCGCTCGAAAACTAGACGCGCACAGCCTGACCATGGCGGAAAACGGCACGCTGGCTTTTGTCAGCGGCCAACTGGGAAACGCAACGCAGTTGGAACAGGTCGTCCTGCCGTCGGTGCGGATCACCGCAGCTCTGGCGCACGATCAACAGCGCCAGGACGCCGTGCTCGCCATCAGCTGGTTGCAGACTTTTGCCGCCTCCATCGGCGTGGATAATCCGGCGGAAGAGTTCGTCGCCACGCGCTGCCAAACGGATGATCTGGGCAAACGTCATGTGCGCTTGCAGCAGATGTATCGCGGCGTGCCGGTGTGGGCCAACGATCTCTATGTGCACATCAATGCAAAGGATGAAGTGTACGCCGTCAACGGACGCTATGCGCCCACACCGGTTCAAGTGCGCAGCACTGAAGCCGGCCTCTCGGCCGCAAACGCCACGGAAATCGTGCATAGTGATCTGCGACAAAAGAACCTCCTGCGCACCATTGCCCCGGAAACCCGCCGGGCCCTGCGCATGCCTGAGCCGGTCACGGAAAAGGCGATCTGGATCGACCGGCAGGGCAACAGCCACCTGGTCTGGCAGGTGGATCTGCATGCCAATCTGCGCGATTGGTTCACCTATTTCGTCGATGCACAGGACGGGACCGTGTTGCACCATTTGCGCAACACCGCAGAGGGAGCGGTCAACGCCTCGGGCATAGATCTGGCCGGCGTCAACCGCTCTTTCCGCGCTTTTCAGAAGAACAGCACCTATTATATGCTCAGCGACGCCAATCCGATCACCAGCGCCGTGACAGACCTTCCGGACAATCCGGCCGGCGGATTATGGGTGATCGATCTGAAGAACACCGATCCCACCGAGTCTTCGAATTATTATCACGTGCAGTCCAGCTCGGCCAGCAATTGGTCGGACCGCAGTGCGGTCTCCTCCATGTACAATCTGGGCTTGACCTACGCCTATTATAAAAATGTCCATGGCCGGGATGCGATCGACGGCGCCTCCTCCACCATCGTCACGGTGGTCAATGTGACCGAAGACGGCCAGGCGATGGACAATGCCTATTGGAACGGCAGCGCGATTTTTTGGGGAAACGGCAGCAACTATTTCAAACCCCTGGCCGGCAGCCTGGATGTGATGGCCCATGAACTGACCCACGGAGTGACCCAGTATACCGCCAACCTCATCTATCAGGACCAATCCGGCGCCATGAACGAGGCCATGTCCGACTTTTTCGGCGTCATGGTGGATCGCGATGACTGGCTCATGGGCGAGGACATCATGAAGCCGGGCACCGGCAGCGGTCTGCGCGACGTAGCTCAGCCGGACAACCGCAATGTCATGAGCCCCCTGCCGGTCAAGATGAGCCAGTACCTCTATACCAGCGAAGACCAGGGCGGCGTGCACAGCAACTGCGGCATCCTCAACCGTGCCGCCTATCTGGTGGCCAATCAGATCGGGCGCGACAAGACGGAAAAAATCTGGTACCGGGCGCTGACCCATTATCTCACCAGGCAATCGCAGTTCATCGACGGCCGCAAGACGCTGGAGCAGAGCGCACAGGATCTGTACGGCAACACCGAAGTGAATGCGATCAAACAGGCCTTCGATGCGGTCGAAATCACGGACAACGGCAGCACGTCTACCGGCGGCGATGAGGTGAAGCCGACCGATGGTGGCAGTCAGTGGATTGCGTTTGTGCGCGATGACCTGCAGATCGGCCTGTACAATATTGCCAGCAAACAGAACTATTACTTTGAGAACATCCGCGTCAAATCCAAAGAGTACAACTATAGCCAATTCTCGACCACCGCGGACGGCTATTATCTCTACTTTGTCAACGAAGACGGCCACATCGCTTATCTCGATCTCAGCAACCTCAGTACCCAGGGCATCTACAACTATCACGCGTTTGAGGACGTCTACATCGAAAATCCGGGCGACATCTGGAACGTGGCGGTGACCAGGGACAACACCGCCCTGGCCTTCACCTCGCATTATGAAAACGACAACACCATCTATTTCTACTTTAACAACTCCTTTCATTATATCACCCTCGAACTGCCCACCACGCAGCCCGGCATCACCGGCTCCACCATCCGTTACCCGGATGTGATCTGCTGGTCGCCGAACCTGCGCTATCCGAAACTCGCCTTTGACGCCTACAATGTGATCGAATTGACCGGCGGCGGCCGGCGCGACTGGTGGAGCATGGGCGAAGCGCAGGTCAATTTCTCCACAGCGTCGGTACAATTGACTTCGTTATTGCCGGCGCAGCCGGAGGGCATTTCAGTGGGCAACGTGCAGTACAGCTCTACGGATCCCGATGTGATCATCTACAGCTATATCATCGAGGCGGACCAATATTGGGATATCAAAATTCACGACTTTTCCGAACAAAAGCCCGACGACTATTTCGCCTTTCCCGACCGGCAGGTGCAACGGCCGTCCTTTTCGCCGGACGACAAAAAATTCGTCGTCGACCGTTTCAGCGACGGCAAGCTGCTGATCTGCGATATCGCAGCGCGGACCTTTGAGGCGCTCAAAATTGAAGACGCCATCGGCAATGTCATTAAAGCGCGCTATCCCAAGTGGTTCGTCATCGGCGGCGCCTACGACACCGGCGTCGCCGC
>JAKJDB010000859.1 GCA_022706175.1 Candidatus Zhuqueibacterota bacterium
CGTGTCATACAGTTCTTCTTTTGGTTTTCTTTCGCTGAAAAAAAGAGTCTGTGCGCCGGTCAACCGGCCTTCTGACTGCCACTGGCGCCACTCTTTCATCGAGGGCATTTCATCCATATAGCTGATGTTTTGTGCATAAGGTTTCTCCGGCTGCAGATTAGCCAAATACTTGAATCGTTGGTCGCGTGCTGCGCGGATGCAATCATAGGTCTCATCCATGCGATCGCGGGCGGCAAAGATATAGCGCCGCGGGGGTTTGGTTTTTTTACCGAGAAAGGCTTCGCCCTGCATGTGTTTCGGAACAGCTACGCCGGCCATAGAAAGAACGGTGGGAGCGAAATCCACAAAGCTAACCAGGCGATCCGTCACCGAACCAGGCTGTATATGCCCTGGCCAGCGGATCAGCAACGGCACCCGCAGTCCGGAATCATACAGCCATCGTTTGGCGCGCGGCAGACCACGGCCGTTGTCACCGAAAACAAAAACGATAGTATTGTCGCGCAAGCCGTCTTCATCGAGCTCCAGCAGTCTTTGGCCGATCTGGTTATCGGCGGCGGCGATATTGTCATAGTAACGCGCATAGTCGTTGCGTACGACTCCGGTATCGGGATAGTAGGGCGGCAGAACGATGGTAGCCGGATCCGTGACCGCTTTTTTTCCCAGCGGCAAGCGAATCTGGCTTTCATGGGTGATGGTGTGATTGATCACCGCAAAGAAAGGCTGGCTTCCACTCCGGTTGCGCCAGTGGGCGCCGGTCCGGCAGTCATCCCAGATGGAGATCGGATTGCCGAATTGATAGTCGGTTTTTTCATCATTGCTGCAGTAATAGCCGGTCAGACGAAGATATTCCGCAAAATGTTTTACTTGCGGCGGCGGCACCGCTTCGTAGGGTTTGGGCAACCAGGGAAAATCTTTGGTGCGTGTACGCATATGGTGTGTGCCGATGCTGTTGGAATACATGCCCGTGGCCAGGCAGGCGCGGCTGGGAGCGCAGACGCCGGATACGGAGAAACAGTGGGTGTAGCGCACCGCCTCCCGACTGAAACGGTCCAGGCAGGGCGTATGCGCCACAGGATCGCCGTAGCAGCCCAGATCTGGACAGATGTCCTCCAGGGTCAGCCATAAAATATTGGGACGGCTGCCATTCCCTGCAGCCTTGACGACATTTTGCAGCAAAGGGGCCAACATGAAGGAGGATGCGTACGAAATAAATTCACGGCGATTACAATTTTGCAAGTCGCGCATGGCGCTCTCCTGTGCGATTTAACGTGCATACCGCTCTGGGGGTGCACAGATGGCAGATTTTTTCCATCGCGAAAGCGTAAATCCGCAGAATGTTGCATCGTGGAACAACTTGGCGTCGACTCAGCAAGTTTAGCCATTTTTCCCTATTCACGCAAGCATAATCTCCACGGCATGCTTTTTGATTCAGCTTTAGATGGCCGACCCGGCCGGCGGCTGCTCACTTTTTGTCTTGACTAAATACAAATAATTGCGTAAAGTTATATTTATAAATTCAGTTAGGGCATCTGTGCGGCACAAGGGCGATATGAAGCGCATTTTACCTTTAATCTGGCTCCTCGTCTCTTCAGGATTCGGTCAAACCGTGTACGTGCCGGTGGATCACTGGGTGTATGACTTTTTAGAACGCCTGGAAACGCAGC
>JAKJDB010000093.1 GCA_022706175.1 Candidatus Zhuqueibacterota bacterium
TGGCACAGGCGAACGCCCGGTGCAACGGCGTGGCGGAACGCATTGAATTTTTATCCTGGGATTTCACCAGCCCCACATCGCCGTTTACCGCCGCCTTTGACGTCGTTGTTGCCAATCCGCCGTATGTCCGCGAAAGCGACTATGAGCGGTTGCCGAAGGAGATCAAAAACTTTGAACCTCCGGAGGCGCTGCTCGCTGGACAGGATGGGCTGGACGGGTACCGCGCCATTCAACGCCGGCTGAACGAATGGCTGAATCCGGGCGGGCGGGCTTTTCTCGAGATCGGAGCGGACCAGGCGGAAGAGATTCTTCACCTCTTTCCCCAGGCCAACCTTCTCACCGATCTGGCCGGCCGCCGGCGCCTGGCGATCATCGAACAGAAATAATCCCATTCGTTTTCCATGCATTCTACTCTATGAGAGGAACCGGTACTATGAAATCGGCCTTGGACGAAAAAGAACTCCTCACCTACCTGGAGGAAGCGAGACGAGGGATCTCCAGCTATTTGACTAAAAATAAAAAGAAAATCCGGCCGGAGATTCTCGTCAGCGCGGAAAAAAAAGTGCCGAAAAACCTGGAGAAATGGCTGCTGGATGAACAGGTCCACCGTCTTTCGCCGGGTACGCGCGAGGGGATCATCCGCGCGATTAGACAGAAACAGTGGGCCCGCATCATCGATGCGTTTATCGATGACATCGCCTTTGGCACCGGCGGCATCCGCGGAGTAGCGGCCTTCGCCGCCAAAGACGACGAATCGGAATTGGAAAGATTATATCAGGAGGGCATTCAGGCACCCATTCTCAAAGGTCCCAACACCATCAACGATATCGTGCTGATGATCAAATCCACCGGCGTGGCCCAATACGCCGCGCAGCACGGGCTGCATAAAATGGTGATCGGCTATGACAGCCGCATTCAGGGCCAGGCCTTTGCCGAGCTGATCGCCAAGGTCTTTCTCACCGCAGGCATCCAGGTCTATCTGTTCGATGAAGCCTGCCCGTATCCGGAGCTGACCTTCGCCATCCCCTATCTGGGCGCTGATTTCGGCATCCTCATCTCCGCCAGCCACAACGACCGCCGCTACAACGGCTACAAATTGTCCGCCAGGACCGGCGCCCAGTTCGAGAAAAAAGAACGCGACGTCATTTTTTACAAATACATCTCCAAAGTGGACTTTGACAACATCAAAATCGATTTCGACATCCACCGGCAGGCCTCGCGATTGACCTTCATCGGCGGATCCGCGCCGCTGCCCCAGAGGAATTATTACGGACGTGAAAAGGATCTGATCGATATCCACCATGCGCACCGTGAGCACATCAACAGCTTTCTCCTCGATCCCGAGATGGTCGCGCGCTACGCGCCCCAGGTGCGGCTCGGTTTTGCCGCGTATCACGGCGCCGGTCGGATCGCCGTTCCGGAGCTGCTGCATCATTTCAACTTTAATAACCTTCAGGTGATCAGCAAGCTGAACAGCCTGGACGGCCGGTTCCCCTGCTTTGCCCTGGAACAGCAACCGGATCCCGGCGATCCCATCGCCGCCGAAGTGGCGGTGCAGGAGTTCAAGCAGGAATATGGCGCCGAGGCGTTTGAAAAAGTGGACATGATCATCGGCACCGATCCGGACGCAGACCGCGCGGGGTTCATCGTCAAGGCGCCGCCCAAACAGATCGCCACCTACCGCCAGATCAATAAAAAGTCGAAACATCTCAACAGCGCTCTTAAAAAAGCCCTGCCCAACTATGTGAGCAGAGACGACTACAGCTGGCACCTGCTGGACGCCGACAACGCCTGGACCCTGCTGCTCTGGTATCGCCTGTTCAAAGAGGCGCAGCTCAACGGAGGCGCGTTTCCGGGCGCAGAGTCTAAATTCATCTCCCTGTCGCACATCACTTCGGACTCGATCACTCTGCTGGCGAAAAAACACGGCCTGGGCGTGATTAAAACCTGGGTGGGATTCGGCTTTCTGGCCAACTCGGTCAATATGGTGTGGAGCGGCAAAAAAATCGAAAAGCTGCTTGACCGATGGCGACAGACGCCGGTCGTGAAAGTGAAAAACAAAAACGACCTCACCCCTTACTTGGGGAAAAAGCTGTTCAAAGGCCAGGCGCACCCGGTTCTGTTCAGCGCCGCGGAGATGGACAACTATCCCCGCGCATATAATTTTGCCACCCTCGAGCAGAGCAACGGCTTCAGCATCCTCGGGCCCAAGCCGCAACCCGGAGAGGTGTGGGGCAAAGGCGGCCATGTGCGCGACAAGGATGGAACCTTTGCAGCGATCCTGCTCGCCGAGGTGCTGGCCTACGCTAAATCCATCGACCGCTCGTTCATCGAGCTGCTGGACGAAAAAATCTATTTGGACAAGGATATCGGTCTGTTCATCAACTATTATGAGCCGGAGCCGTATTGGGGTCAGTTTGAAGGTCCGGCCGGTCTGTCGAAAAAAATCCAGGTGCTGGAAAAAGTGGAGGAGCTGGCCCGCGCTTGCCGCAAGGGCGAACGGCTGGTCCTGGCCAAGAACTATGCGGTCCGGTCCGTCGAAGCCTATCGGACCGGCAAGTACGACGCCAACCATCGCTGGCGGTTGTACCCCTCCCTGGGCTATTACAACGGTTTTCCCGATGAGGGCATCCGTTTCTTCTTCCAGGACGAACTGAACTATCTGACCGTGCGGCCGTCCGGAACGTCGCAATGCCTGCGCTTTCATGTGCAACTGCGCATGGCGGACGTGAACGCCGGCAATCTCAGCGCCAAGAAAAAAGAAGGCTATGAACTGGCCCGCGAACTGGTCGGCCGCATGCGCGAATGGGCAGGCGTGTAAAAAGGCCCTTTCACGCTGAAAAAGTTTTTGCTTTCTTTAAACCGAATGCTCGAGACGTTTTCCTGCCTGCGTTGGAGTTCAATCAAACCATGTCATCAATCCGGGGCGGTGAGTCCTTGCAGGGTGATTCGGCGCATCACTGCCCAAGCGCACCGCCCCACCGCTCCTTTGAAAAAAGGCAATCCCAAGATGAAAACACCCAAACAGAAATACACTCCTGCGGCTGGTGACTGGTCGGCCCGCGTGCTGCCGCTGTTTCAGGATCACCCGCGGCTCACCTTCAAAGTCCAGGACATCGAACGTACGCTGCGATTAGCGAAAAAAGAGCGTGTGGCGCTGCACAAACAGCTGCGCGACCTGGTGCGCACCGGTGAGATCATCAAGCTGCGCCAGAATCAATACGCCCTGGCGGCGCCGGCGGCCGAGATCACCGGCGAACTGCGCGTCAACTCCCAGGGCTATGGGTTCGTTCGCCTCGAAGACGAACAGGAAATCTTTATCAGTTCCAAAAACATGGGCCATGCGCTGCACAAGGACACGGTGCGCGTGCGCCTGCTGGCCGGTAAAATAGGTGAACACCCCGAAGGCCGGGTCCTGCAGGTGGTCGAGCGCGGCCGCACCAAGATCGTCGGCACCTTTCATCGGGCGCGACGCTATGCCTATGTGGTGCCGGACGATATCAAAATACAAAAGGACATACTACTGAGTCCGGCCGACACCGCCGAGCTTGTGGAGGGCCAAAAGCTGGTCGTCGCCATCGAGGCGTGGGAACACGATCAGTTGAATCCCCTGGGACGGGTCGTCGAGATCCTCGGCCATCCGGATGATCCCGGTGTGGACGTCGCCTCCATTGTCCACGGCTTTGACCTGGAGACCACCTTCTCCGCAGAGGTCACTCAAGCGGCGGAAGAACTGACAGCGGTTCTCCCTGAAACAGAAATAGCCCGCAGAGTGGACCTGCGCAATACCGTCACCTTCACCATCGATCCGGCGGATGCCAAGGATTTCGATGATGCGGTGTCCCTGGAGGCGATGGACAACGGAAATTGGCTGCTGGGCGTGCATATCGCGGATGTCGGTTATTATGTGGAGCAGGGCTCCATCATCGACCGCGAGGCGCAACAACGCGGCACCTCCATCTATCTGGTGGACCGCGTGATCCCCATGCTTCCGGAACGGCTGTCCAACAAACTGTGCAGTCTTACACCCGGAGACGACAAACTCTGTTTCTCCGTGCGTATGCAGGTCACCCGCCAGGGCGAAGTGGTCTCCCACTCCTTTGAACGGAGCGTGATCCGCAGCCACAAACGCTTTTCCTATGAAGAGGCGCAGCAGATTCTCGACGGCCGGCTGGCCAGCCCGTTCAGCGGCGTTCTGCGCGACATGCGGACGCTGTCGAAAAATCTGATCGCAGCGAGGAAAAAACGGGGCGCGGTCGACTTTGACAGCTTGGAGATCAAAGTCGTTTTGGACGAACAGGGCAAACCGATCAACCTGCAAAAACGGGAGCGACTGGACACTCACCGGCTCATCGAAGAGTTCATGCTGCTGGCCAACGTCACTGTGGCTCGATTTGTCGGACAGGAACTGGCGAAAAGACTTGGTGAGCAACCGCCCTTTGTCTACCGAGTGCATGACAAGCCCACCCGCGCCGATGTGGAAGAACTGATGACCCTGACGCAGGTGTTCGGCGTCGAGGTGCAGCCGGCGAAACGGGTGACCCCACACTATTTTCAGCGCCTGTCCGAACAGTTCCAGGCGCATCCAGCGGCCACGGTTCTGCAGAACGCCCTGCTGCGCACCATGACCAAAGCTAAGTATACCACAGCCAATGTCGGCCATTTCGGATTGGCCTATACCCATTACACGCACTTTACATCGCCCATCCGGCGCTATCCGGATCTGATGGTGCACCGGCTGCTGCACCTCTATCAGACAAAACCGGAGCAGATGGTCCAGCGAGCAGAGCTGGAACGGCAATGCCGGCTGGCCAGCGAAAATGAGGTCCGCGCCCAGGAAGCGGAGCGCGCCTCCATCAAAATGAAACAGCTGGAATTTCTTGAAGCGCACATCGGTGAAGAGTACTCGGGATTCATCTCCCGCATCGTGGGCTTTGGCCTGTTCGTCACCCTGCCGGACTTTATGATCGACGGGCTGGTCCATATCTCGGATTTAAAGGACGATTATTACATTCATGAAGCGAAAAAAGCCCAACTGACCGGCCAACGCCGGGGGACCACCTACCGGCTCGGTGATCCGGTGCGTATCGCCATCAGCCGGATCAACCGGAATGAACGCCTGCTCGATTTCACCCTCATCGGCAAACTCGGGCCGGCGAAAAAAAACCGGAGAAAGAAAAAATGAAAACCCTTCTGCTGAATAAAAAAGAGATCTGCCGCGGCACCTGGGAGTTCACCCTGGCTAAACCGGCTGATGCGGTTCACCAGGCGGGACAACATATCACCGTCAAATTGCCCCGTTTGCTCCATGAGGATCCCAAAGGCCCTCAGCGCACCTTCACTCTCGCCTCAGCACCGCATGAGGCCGATTGGTTGCTCGCCACCCGCATGACCGGCAGCGGATTTAAAAAAACGCTCCTCGACCTGTCGCTGAACACGGAAGTGGAGGTCAGCGGCCCCATGGGCGGCCTGGTCCGTGATGAACGGTCCGCTGCGCTGGTTTTTCTCGCCGGCGGCATCGGCATCACGCCGTTTCGCAGCATGGTGCTGGATCTCCATCACAAGGTCCTCGGCGTCAAGGTACATCTCTTTTACGCCAACCGCAGTCTCGACTCTGCCGCTTATCACAATCTGTTCACCGGACTCGCAGAGCAACCCTTTTTCACTTATATCCCGACTCTCAACGATGAACCGGATGCGGCATGGCATGGTGAACGCCGTATCCTGGGAATGGAGTTGATCCATGCCCACCTTACGGAATTGGATGCCCATGCCTTCTACTTATGCGGACCGCCGGGGCTGGTCACAGATCTGACCAGCCGGCTGCAGACAGCGGGCGTGAACAAAGAAAGAATCTTCTCCGAGTCTTTTTGGGGATACCCTTGATCACCGGCCCACAACCCCGCAGTTGAAAAAAGACCGCGTGAACAACCTTGCTTGACAGGTGTCGCTTTTTCAGGACATCTTTGTCTGCCCCGGCGCTGACAGGCCGCTGCGTCTGTCTGCTCAGCTTTCATCCAAATTAAAATCAAATCGTTACAAGCCGCCCCACTCTACCTCCCCCACCCTTTTTTTTCATCGGTGGTATAATTTTTGTTTACTCTCCACTGCACCAAGTAGGGAGAGTTTTTCAACCATGAAAAAGTTTGTGCTATGGGCTCTGCTTGTTTGCAGCCGAGCCGGCACCGCTCAAATTATCGCCGATACCAATGTGCGCGAGTTGACCGACCTCGCCGGCCGCTCCGGCATCAAAGCGGTGCAGGATCGTCGCATGGCCGAAACCTATCTCCAACTCAAAGGATGGGAGACTGCGGGCACGCTGTCGGAGGCGCGCACTTTTCAGGTCCAGCGTATCTGGCAGAACACGCCGGTGTACTATGTCGACATGAATCAACAGGCGGCGCAGACCTTGGGCACGCAAAAGTTGTGGCCGGGCGGCAGCAGCGGTGACTCGCTGGATGGCAGCGGCATCCTCCTCGGACTCTGGGACGGCAGCGGCATTTTGCTGCAGCATCAGGAGTATGTGGGCAGGGCGTGGCAAAAGGATACACCAGCGCTGATCGGGCTGCATGGAACCCACATCGCCGGTACGCTGATCGCTCAAGGGAGGAACCTCAGCGCCAAAGGCATGGCGCCCAACGCCGATCTGGATGCCTATGATTGGAACAACGATATTTCAGAGATGGCCCTGGCCGCGGCATCGGGCATGCTGCTGTCAACCCATTGCTATGGTTATCTGGCGGGCTGGGTGCCTAATTACAGAGGCGACGGAAAATGGGCCTGGCTTGGGACGCCGGAGGTCAGCGCAGAGGAGGATTTTCTTTTCGGATTTTACGATGAAAGCTGCCGTCAGCGCGACCACATCGCTTATAACGCTCCCTATTATTTGATGGTGATCGCCGCAGGCAATGACCGCGACGATGAAGGGCCGGTGAGCGGCGAGGCCTACTGGGCGCGCGGCGCCTACGGCTGGACGTTGGACACCACCTACCGTAAACCAGACGGCGATTACGACTGCATCACCGGCCCAGCGCTGTGCAAAAACGGCTTGACCATCGGCGCTGTGCGCGACTTGCCGCAGGGCTATGAACAAGCCGGCGGCGTGCTGATGGCGGAGTTCAGCGCCTGGGGTCCAACAGACGACGGCCGCATCAAACCGGACTTGGTGGCCAACGGCACTGACCTGTATTCCACTTCCAACACCAGCCCTACGCAGTATGCAGTGCTCAGCGGCACTTCCATGTCCACTCCGTCTGCCGCCGGATCGCTCGCCCTGCTGCAACAGCTCTATAAGAAACTCACCGGCCGGTACCTGCGTTCGGCCACGTTGAAGGCGGTCGCCATTCATACCGCGGATGAGTGCGGGCCTGACCCTGGACCGGATTACTGCTTTGGCTGGGGATTGCTCAACAGCTATGAGGCCAGCCGCCTCATCTTGCAGGAGCAGACGGCGCCGCATTCGATCATCGAGGAGACGCTGCTTCAGGACGAACCCCTGCGAATACAGTTGCGCTCAGACGGCCGGTCGCCGCTGAAATGCACCCTGGCGTGGACCGATCCGGCCGGCACGCCCTGTCTCAGGTCCCTGGATTGTCTTTCCGCCATGCTGGTCAATGACCTCGACCTTCGTCTGGTGCGGCAACGGGATGCACGGGTGTTCTATCCCTGGGCTTTGAATCCTGATCGGCCGGCCGCTGCCGCCGTGGCGCAGGACAATCATCGCGACAATGTTGAACAAATATTCATTCAACAGCCCGAGGCCGGGCTGTACACCCTGTCGATCTCCCACAAGCGCACGCTGCAGAACGAAAAGCAGCCCTTTTCGTTGTGCTGCACCGGCGCCGTTCCGGTTGAAAGGCCGGCCGTGCTCAAAGTGCGGCTGTTTCTGCAGGGCGCCTTTGACAGCGCCAGCGGACGGATGGCCTGTCGCCTGCAGGAGAACAACGCACTGGATTCGGTCAGCCCCTATTCAGCGGACTCGCTTCGCCTTGTCCTCTTGCCGGAGGAATCCGTGGACTGGGTGCTGCTGCAGCTGAGCGACGCTACCGACACCCTGGCGGTGCTGAACCGGAGCGCCCTGTTGCGGTCGGATGGTCTGCTGATCAATCCCTGGTCCGGCGAAAGTGCCTGGGAGCTGCCGCTGCCACCGGGCAGCTACCGCCTGGTGCTTCGCCATCGCAACCACCTGATGGTGCGAAGCGCCGCTCCGCTTACTCTGACCGCCGGG
>JAKJDB010000860.1 GCA_022706175.1 Candidatus Zhuqueibacterota bacterium
CGCGCCCACGCCGATCTCCAGCACAGCGCCGGCGGAGGTGCCGCGACGGCTTACCTGGGTGTCATATTGTAGATCCGCCGGATTGACCTGGCTGTGCCCGCTTGCGGCAGCCAGAAGCATCATGGCAGCAGCCACGGTACAGGCCAAACGACAGGCTTTGCTCATCGTGTCATTCAATGTCGGGGTCCTCATTAGAATTCGAAAGACAAGCCAAATTGAATTAGGCGCGGCCTGGAATAATCGGTCGGGTCGTAGTCCGCTTCATCTCGGGTGAACTCGCCGACCTGATCCAAACGGTAATATCTTTTTCTGGCGATCTCGGGCAGGTAGGCGTCCGGGCCCGCCCGGCCGGTGATGCTGCGCACGCCATTCTCGTTCAGATGATTCAATACATTGTATACGTTCACAAAGCCGCCCACGGTGTAGCCCAACACTTTGAAAGATTTGAACAGCTTCATATCGAGGTTCCATTGCAGCGGCTTTCTGCCGGAATTATCCCACCAACCGCCGGGGATCTCGATATTGGGGTCCAGTGTCGAGGGGGTGTAGGGCAATCCGGCGCCGAGTTGTCCGATCAGGCTGACGTAGAGACTTTTCTGCGGCCGCAGGCTCAGCGCGGCATTCAAAGAATGGGTCTGATCCCAGCCGAGGAAATCGATTCTTCGCGTGGCCAGCGTGTAGGCGCCGCGGCCGGAACCGGAGAGGATCGCCACGTCGCGGACCGCTTCGGCGCTGGAGGCCGTGCCTTTTGCCACCATGTAGGTATAGTCGACGCTGGTGTTCAGTTTGCCCTGAAAACTGTTTTGATTAAAGGCCACGGTCACGCCCATGGCATTGCCGTACTCTTTGTTGATGTAGCGATAAAAAGTGGTGGCGTTGCTCAGCGTCAGGATCTCCAACCCCAGCAGATCGCGGATGTCTTTGTAAAAGACCGAGAGCTCGAGTCCCAAACCATCCGCCAACTCCTGCTGCAAGCCCACTTCGTACTGTACCGTTTTCTCCGGTTTCAGATTCGGATTGCCGATGCTGGTGTTCATGATGCTGAACTGGTTGTAATGGGGCAGAACGGGATTCTGATACATTTTCTCAAAGCTCGGCGCCTGAAAGAAATGTCCATAGGACAGGCGCATCGCCCCTCTGTCCGAGATCGGGAAGGAGAGACCGAACCGCGGGCTCACTTGGGATTTGAGCTTGGCGCGGGTGTAGTACCAGTCGGCGCCGACGAATTCAGGGTACACTTTGGAATAGTCCGGACAATATCGGTCCTTGGGACGAAACACATCCAGCCGCAGGCCGGCGTTGAGGATGATCTCGTTGAGATTTAATTTGGTCTGCACATAGCCGGAGCCCTCTTCGGGATAGCGGTTATAATCCACATAGAACAGATGATCGGTGATGCTGTCCGGACTGGTTTCGCGCAACTGGATGTGGCCAAAGGGATAGTTCCTGGTGGCCTTGAGGAATATATCGTAGGGGATCTCCCAGCCGCGGATCTCATTGCTGGTGTAGGGGTACTGTACGATCTCGTGGCCGGTCACTTCGCGCAACGGTGCGTTTTTATAATGCAGATCGTATTTTTTGGCCTCAAATCCGGATTTAACCTCGATGACCTTGTTGATCTGCCAGGTGATGTCGCCGTTGATCAGATGCATAGTGCGGTCT
>JAKJDB010000861.1 GCA_022706175.1 Candidatus Zhuqueibacterota bacterium
CGCCGACGCGGTCCAGGATCTCTACGTTCTCCCGATAAATAGACTCATAGAAGCGTCCGTCCGCCCAGCAGATGGCGCCCCAGTCATTCAAGGAAGCGGTTTTCACCGTGCGCAGAGTGGTGGCCACCACTTTGAAATTGGGATAAGTCTTGACCACCTGTTCGATCATCTTTTTAAAGCTATCGGTCCGCAGCGTGCTCAGATTTTCGTCGACCCCCTCGACCTGGAAACCCAGCGCAGCGGTAAAGTCCTCCTCATTGCCGATCATGACATCCACCAGCGGGGCCAACTGCTTGTTGACCTGTTGCGCCTTTTCTTTGCCGCCGATGGCCTTCCACAAAGAGGGACGATAGTTCAGATCATAGGAGATGATGGTACCATGCTTTTTGGCGCTAGCCATGGCCTCCTCGATCACTCCCGGCGTGGTTTCCGACAGCGCGGCGAAGATACCCCCGGTGTGGAACCAACGTACACCCAGTCGGCCGAAAAGGGTTTCCCAGTCAATGTCGCCGGTTTTTAATTGGCTGGCCGCAGTATGACCGCGGTCAGAGACGCCGACCGCTCCGCGTAGACCGTATCCCCGTTCGGTAAAATTCAGGCCGTTGCGCACCTGACGCCCCACGCCGTCATACGGCATCCACTTGATCCATGCGACATCCACACCGCCCTGCAAGATGAAATCCTCCACCAACCGCCCCACCTCGTTGTCCGCCAACGCGGTGACCACGGCGGTGGTCAGGCCAAAGCATTTGCGCAACCCGCGAGCCACATTGTATTCACCGCCCCCTTCCCATACCTGAAAATGGCGTGTGGTGCGAATGCGACCGATGCCCGGATCCAAACGCAGCATGACTTCCCCTAACGAAACTTGATCATATCGGCATGCTTCAGCCGCTTTTACAGACAAAATCGACATGTCCGGCTCCTGTAGATTAATTGAGTTTGCGTATGCGCAGTTCGATCTCTTTGTTTTCTTTCAGCAGATTTTTCAGCGCCTTCATATCCGTATCACCGGTGTGATAGGGGTAGAGGATTCCGGGCTTGATGGTCCGGGCTGCCTCAGCCGTCATCGCCGGCGTCATGGTGTAGGGTAGATTCATCGGCAGAAAGGCGATATCGATGTTCTTCAGGTTGTTCATCTCCGGTATGTATTCCGTATCCCCGGCGATGTAAATCCTCTTGTCGCCCAGGGTCAGCACATAGCCGTTGCCCACTCCCCGGGGATGGAACGGCGTGCCATCCTTGCGTTTGTGCACCAGATTGTAGGCTGCCACCGCGGCAATCGGAATGCCTGCAACGGTTTTCTCTTCACCGTTCATCATGACGATCCCGCCGGGCAATTTTTCCGCGCATCGGCCGCTGTAAACGATCTGCGTGTTCTGCTTTCGAATCATTTGCACCGCAGTGGGATCCAGATGGTCGCCGTGTTCGTGGGTGATCAGGATCACATCCGCTTTGGCCAGAGTCTGATAGTCGGCATAAGCAGACACCGGATCCACGTGGATGACCTTGCCGGCGAATTCGTACTGCAGAGTGCCATGGCCGATAAAAGTGATCCTTATTTCACCCTGACGACTGGGGAATACGTCGGTTTGAAACGGCGACAGGGTCGCAGCGCAGAACGCCGCTACCGGCACGGCCGTGAGCAGTAAGGTAATCCAT
>JAKJDB010000094.1 GCA_022706175.1 Candidatus Zhuqueibacterota bacterium
AAGGACCGCCGGCCTGCGTGCGGCTGGCGCTGGACCACGGCGTCTGCGCCCGCTGTGCGACCACCGGCCAACCGGTGGTGGTTGCGGACGTGCAGCAATTTCCCGGTCATGTGGCCTGCGATCAGCGCTCCAAATCCGAGATCGTCCTGCCGGTGAGGAATCGCCAGGGCGCTCTCTTTGCGGTGCTCGACATCGACAGTGCAAGCCTGAACGCTTTCGACGAACAGGATGTGCGCGGTTTGACCCCCATCCTCCAAAAACTGCAGCAGATCGGCTGAGCAAAAGGAAATCCCTTGACATTCATTTCTGCAATGATTATCATACCGTTCGCTACCGTCACCCCACTGGTTAAAATGAACAACTTTCAGCAAGCGTGATCATAACCAACAAGGAGTTCACTCGATGAGCGATCAAAACAAAACGCCCAAGGATCCCTCTGCAGGCGAAGAGAAGAAAAAAATAAATCGTCGCGACTTTTTGCAGAGCGCGGCCACGGCGCCGGTACTGGGTCTATTCGGTTATGCGCTTTATAAGCAGAAGAGCTATGAAAATGCGCAAAAGGCCGCTCTGCTCAACAGCAAACCGGTCCCTTCCGGTCTGTCCGATATCAATGTGGCCTTGCTGGGCGTCGGCGCCCAGGGGGACGTGCTGCTCAACGCCATGCTCAAGATCCCGGGTCTGAAATTCCGTGCGGTCTGCGATATCTGGACCGATTTCAATTTGAAAAAAGCGGTCAATCTGTTGGGAAAATACAAGCACACGGTGAACGCCTATGAAGACTACCGCGAGATGCTGGATAAGGAAAAAGGACTGGACGCCGTGGTCATCGCCACGCCGGATTTCTGGCATGCCCAGCACACCATCGATTGCCTGAAGGCCGGTTTGCATGTCTATTGCGAAAAAGAGATGTCCAATACGCTGGAGGGGGCGCGGAAAATGGTGCAGGCGCGCAACGAAACCGGCAAACTGCTGCAGATCGGTCATCAGCGCCGCAGCCATCCCAAATACCTTCACTGCTATGAGAAAGTCATTCAAGAGACGAAAATGCTGGGACGCATCGCCACGGTCAGCGGTCAGTGGAACCGGGCGGTGCAGCCGGACATCGGCTGGCCGGAAAAATATGCCATGCCGACGGATCGGTTGAAAAAATACGGCTTCCAAAACATGCATCAATTCCGCAACTGGCGCTGGTACAAGGGACTGGGCGGCGGCCCCATTGTGGATCTCGGCTCGCATCAGATCGACATCTATTCCTGGTATCTGGGCAGCAATCCGATCTCGGTCATGGCCAGCGGCGGCACGGACTATTATGAGCCGAAAACCCACGAGTGGTATGATACCGCCATGGTGGTCTATGAGTACGATACGCCGCAAGGTCGAGCGCGGGCGTTCTATCAAACCCAGACCACCAACAGCGCCAATGGGTACTTTGAATGCTTTATGGGCGACCAGGGCACGCTGGTGATCTCTGAGGCCGGCGGCCGCGGCAGCGCCTATCGCGAAAAATCCGCTCCGGCCTGGGACGAATGGGTGCAGAAAGGCTACATCTCTGCGCCCAAGGTGCTGGAAAGCCCGGCGGCCGGCAGCGTCGCTCTCGACGTGCGCGAGACCGTGCCGGCGGATGAACACAAGATCCCCGTCGAACTGTACGACCCTTACCACAAACCGCATTTGGAAAATTTCTTCAACGCCGTGCGCGGCAATGCGAAACTCAACTGCCCGGCGGAGATCGGCTATGAAACCGCGGTGGCGGTGCTCAAAGTGAACGAGGCCATCGAAGCCGGACGCAAGTTGACCTTTGATCCAAAAGAATTCATCCTTTAACCCTAATGGACAGGACTCGATCATGATCGATGAAAAAAAATATACCAACTGTCAATTGAACGCCATCGTGCTGTTGCGCGTGCTGATCGGCTGGCATTTTCTCTACGAGGGCATCGCCAAGCTGATGAAAAGCGACTGGTCGGCGGTGGGCTTTTTATCTCAGTCCAAATGGATCTTTTCCGGCCTGTTTAAATGGATCGCCGCCAACCCGACGGTGTTGAACATCGTCAACCAGATGAACATCTACGGGTTGATTCTGATCGGTCTCGGCCTGATCATGGGCTGTTTTACCCGCATCGCCAGCTACGCCGGCATTCTGCTGATTCTGCTTTACTACTTTTGCAACCCGCCGTTTGCCGGGCTGTTTTATTCCATCCCCATGGAAGGCAGCTATTTGATCGTGAACAAAAACCTGGTGGAAGCGGCAGGGTTGCTGGTGGTTGCCGTGACCGGCACCGGCAAGTATCTGGGGCTGGACCGGCTGATCTCCAAATGGATTAAAAAATAAACCGGCTCTGCAGCACAGAGACTGTTCTACAGAGCCGTACAAGGTTAGCGAAAAAAAATAAGGGATGGTTCGTCCATCCCTTATTTTTTTATGACCGTTTATTTCAGCATCAGCACCACGGTGGGATCCAGCGGATAGCGGCCGAAATCCCGGCCATAGATCGCCAGACCGCCGGGCAGCGATTCGTCCACTTCCAGCCGGATGATCAGCTTTTGCGCTGATCGGGCTTTGGCCAGAATCGGCGCTGGAATCTGCGCTCGAATCAGATAGCCATAGGAGCCGGCTTCGCGCAGAAAGCGATCCTGCGGTTGGCTGTGCCACGACAGGATGCCGCGATGGTCTGCCGGATCATCGGGCAGATCAAACACGCCGACGCTCTCGCCGTTGACGCGCACCCGCACCCGCGAGGGAAAAGTCGATTCGTCGGTCATGGGATAGGCGTTGCGGTTGAGGGACGGATCATGGCTGCCTTTGCCGCGCATGTAATCGCCCTCCATTTTGCCGACGTCGACTTTGTCCTTGCCGAACAATTGTTTGGCCGAAGCCTCTACGATAAACGCGGCCTCGCTGATCTGATCCGGCTGCACCTCTGCCGGCCAGGAGATGTGGTACTCGAAAAAGCCGTGGCCGCAGCCGTTTTCTTTCAAGCCGTCGAGCACCGACCACTGTTTGTAGGAAAAACGGGCGGCCGTGAACTCTTTGGGCGGAATGGTCAGCAGCCGCATTTTACCCGCATTGGTTATCACGGTTTTATCCCGCCGGGGGTCTTTGTCCTTGACCACAAAGCAGGTGAAATTGCGCTGCAGGATGTGACCGGATGCGCTCGACAGCGTCAGTTGCAGGATCGACAGAGAGCGCTGCGACGGCAGGACAATGGAAAGCGGCTCCAGTGCACCGGTGTACCACGGCTGAAAGCGGATGCTCTGGCTGCCCTGGCCCCACTCCTGCCGGCGGCCCAGCTCATCCCAGCCGACGAGACGCCACTCCAGGGACAGCGGGGCGCCGGGTTCCAGGGACTCGCTCAAAAAGCTGGCCTGCAGCGGCACGGAGACGATGTCACCGGGCTGTCGATCAACGCACAGGTCGATCATCGGAACGATATACAGCGGCGCATGCAGATCGCTCAGCGACATGCCGGGAACCAGTTCGTTCAACCCGGTTGTTTTTTCGGAACGGTCAAAGCGATAATACCCGTTCCACTCGTTGATGACATCGTGCAGCTCTGTATACAGCCAGCCGCACACCTTGGGTTGGCTGCGAAAGACGTTGAGCATGATGTGATAATCCCAGCTCCAGTCCACGTCGCCGGTGGAACCCTCATATCCCCAGACGTTGCCGCATTCGCTGTTGAGCAGCGGTTCATTCTTCTGATAGTATCCCGGTGCAAAGTTCCATCCCGATCCGGCAAAGGTGCTGTCCACAAAGGATTGCACCGTCTCGGCCCAGCGATAGCCCGGCAGGTAGGCATGCCAGGAGTTGATGTCGGTTACCACATGGTCGTAATTGCAGGCCGAGTTGTCCTCGACCAGGCGGGAGGGATCCAGTTTCTTGACGCGGGCAAATAAATCCGCCACCCACTTTTGCGTCTCCGGGGTATACTGTTTATGATCTGTTAATCCCCAGGTCTCGTTGAACAGCACCCAACTGAAAATGGAAGGATGGTTGAAATCCCGCTGCAGCATATGGGTGAGCGCGTATTCGGTTTCCTGTTTCATCTCCGTATCCGGGGATCCCCAGCTGTTGGGCACATCGGCCATGATCAACAGACCCAGCCGGTCGGCCCAGTAGAGTTTGCGCGGAATTTCTATTTTAACGTGCTCGCGCAGGCCGTTGAGTCCGATGCGTTTGCTGCGCAGTATTTCATCGCGCATGAACGCATCGCTCTCATAGGTGTAATAGCCCTGTTCATGATAGGCCTGATCCAAGGCCAGCTGCAGGTAGATGGGTTTGTTGTTGAGGGCTATGTAGGGATGGGAGGTTCCGGGCAGTTGGGTGATGCTGATTTTACGCATGCCGAAATAGGTCCGGACCGTATCCGCGACCTGGTCGCCGGCTAGCCTGGCGGTCACCTCATAGAGATAGGGATCGTCCAGACTCCACAGGTGCGGTTGCGGCAGTGAAACAGTGAAGGACCATTCGGATTGCCCCTTTTTGATTTTTTTTACGGTTTGCGAACGGCCGTTCGCCTCTTCCTCCCAGGCCAGCGTCAGAGTAAGAGGGCGCGGGGCTGGTTCCAGCAGCCGGCCGCGCACCGTGACCGCGGCGCGATCGATGTCAGGAATAAAGTGGAGGAATTTCAGCGCCGACGATCCCCGGCACTCCAGGTAGGCCGTCTGCCAGATGCCGCGCGCCGGGCCATAGCCCTGTTTGCCCTCCAGTTTAAAGGGGTGGGGCGTATCATCGACGCGCAGCACCAGGGATAGATCCTGATCAAAGGTGATCCGGTTGGTGATTTCGAATTCAAACGGGGTATAACCGCCCCGATGATCGCCCAGTTTCTCTCCATTCAGCCAGGCGGAGGTATGCCAATCGCAGGCGCCGATGACCAAGAAAACCCTCTGACCGCGCCAGGCCGAGGGGATACGCACCTTGCGCTGATACCAGCCGATGTCCGCCTTGTCTTCCACTCCGGACAGGGACGAACCCCAGGGAAACGGCACCAGGATGGATTGAGCAAAGCCGGCGCGGCTGTTCTGCCAGTTTTCGGACAGCCCTCGATCCTGGGCATCGAATTGAAAGGTCCAGGGTCCGTTGAGGTTCTGCCACCGGGCGCGCTGCCAGTCCGGCCGGGGGTGTTCCGTCAGGGGGATGGTCTGCGAGGCTGAACTTGCGTTCAACAACAGCAAAACAAAAAAAGCGGTTAAAAGACTCATGGCGTGTTCCTTCTTTAGTCGCTTGAATATACAAAAAACCGTAATAAATGCCAACTATTGTGATCGGGACTGCCGATAAAAACCTGTTGCGTATCAACGCAGGGGAGCCTAAATTTCCTTAACAGGACTTTTCGCGTCCTTGCCCGGTTTTAAAAACGTTTATTATTTCACCCGGCAGGAGGATTTTTCAATGATCAAGCAAGAACCCCTCAATCGAAGAGAGTTTATCAAAACCAGCGCCGGTCTGGCGATGGCGGCCGGATTGGCGTGCCGAACCGCTGCGGCCAAATCTATCCCGGTGGGATTGCAGCTCTACTCCGTGCGCAGCGAGTGTGAGAAGAACCTTCCGGCCACTCTGGCCGAGGTCGCCAAGATGGGATATCAGGGAGTGGAATTCGCCGGCTATTACGGCTACAGCGCCGAGGATCTGCGCAAACTGCTGGACGACAACGGCCTGCGCTGCTGCGGCACCCATACGCAGCTGGACACGCTTCTGGGCGATGAGTTTGAAAAAACGGTCGAGTTCAATCAAACCATCGGCAACAAATATTTGATCGTGCCGTGGCTGGCAGAGGAGAAACGACGGACGGTGCAGGATTGGATCGGCCTGGCCGGCCTGTTCAACGAACTGGCGGATCAAGCCAAACCGCACGGCATGCTGGTGGGATACCACAATCATACCTTCGAGTATCAGCCCCTGGAAGGCCAGCTGCCCTGGGATGTCTTTGCCCAGCACACGCACCCTGAGGTCATTCTGCAATTTGACAGCGGCAATGCCGGCGAGGGCGGGGCTGAGACCGTGCCTTTTCTGAAAAAATATCCGGGCCGATCGATCACCATTCATGTCAAAGAGTTCAGCCATAGCAATAAAAAAGCCATCCTCGGCGAGGGCGACGTTCCCTGGCATGAGGTGTTTCGCATCTGCGAGACCATCGGCGGCACGGAATGGTACATCATCGAAGAGGAAAAAGACGTCTATCCGCCGCTGCAATGCGTTGAAATGTGTCTGAAGAATTTCAAAAAATTGCAGCGCGAACGATGATCGAGATCATCAGCCATAAAAAAAGGGCGATGTTCTCGCCCTTTTTTTATGCGGCAGCTTATTTGACATAGGTCATAATTCTATCCGCTGTATAGTCGCGCGTTTGCATGCGCAGAATGTAAACGCCGCTCACCACATCCCGTCCCAGCTCGTTTTTCCCATTCCAGACCAGACGATGCGACCCGGCGCTGCAGAGGTGGTCGCAGAGCGTGATCACCGGCTGCCCGAGAATATTCACCACCTGCAGTTTGACGCGCGTTTCGACCGGCAGCAGAAACGTGATCTCTGTGTGGCCGTTGAACGGATTGGGATAATTCTGCAGCAACGCGAACTGCGTTGGCAGCGCGGCAGCGCTCAGCTCCAGTTCGCGGGGGAACTCGACGGCCAGCACGCTGTTATCCGCAGAACGCAGATCCGCGCCGGCCAGAGTGATTTTGGGCGAAGAGGCTGCATCAAGCAGTTTCCATTCGATCTGCACGAGCACGCCGTCCTCATGGATCTCCGGATCGCCTTTTTCAACCAGGCGGCTGAAGGCGATGTCGATCAGACCTTTGCTCTGATCCTGTTCGGATAAAAAGGCAGGGACAGCGCCTTCGCTTTCGAGCAGGCTGCCGGCATGAATGGCGGTGACGCTCAGAACAGCAGGATCATAGTGCAAAGCCAGGTGACCCATGGCGAGCCGACGCACCTCTGCGGTGCGCAGTTCTGTAACGATCGAGGTTCCGGTCACATTCGGGCGGCCGACGCTCCATTGCAAAACCGGATTGGCTTTGCCCAGCGCGCCGCCGGCAGCTGACTCCACATTGGTCTGGTACCAGTTCCACATCCGCGTAAACACGAACAGATCTTCAAAATTGACCACACCATCTTTGACGGCGGTCAACAACGGCGTCGTGCCGATGGCCGGTCCGATGTCGCCTTTGCTGTCGTTTTTCGGCTGCCAGGCATTGGTCAACAGGACAAAGTCTTTCAGGTCAATGTCCCTATCCGCATCGAGGTCGCCGAGCAACGCAGTTGTTTTCGCCGCTCTGATGATCGTGCGCGTAGTGTCCACCGGAAGCGGGACATTATCCGGCGTGCGCAGGTCAGCGGTCGGCAGGGTGATTTCGCCGGCGCAATTATCGGTTTTGACCATGAAATCCAGCGAGCAGAGCACGCCGTCGCCGTTCGCCCCAGAGGATCCACCGATGCGGGTGGCGGCGATATCTACGCGGCCGGCCACACTGTCCGGTGTGACGGTGAACAGAGGCGCGGCAGCGCCGGCTTGCGCCAGATAATCTCCGGCGTTGAAAGCAGTATAGCGTATTTTTGTCGGATCGTAGGCGACGACGACGTGGCACAATCCCACATTAGTCAAGGCCATCGGTTCCACCCGCACGCTGAACGCCATGCCTGCCTTGCCCATGATCAGATCCGGCGACAGCGCCAGTCTGGCGGAGCCCATATAGTAGCGTCCGGCATCATAGCCGCCTTTGCCCTCTTTCAGGGCGGTGATCAGCACATTGCGCCAACCGTCGCCCGCTACGGGCTGATGGGTGGTGTAGGTGATAACATATTGGCTGGACAGGATCACGCCCAGAGAATCGACGATCGCGGCAAAATCGCCGGTGATGTTGAACCACAGGCCGCCGGTTTTTTCCGCCAGTGAATGAAAGGACGGCTGATCCGGCGCCACCACGTGGGTGACGATGCGCAGATCCTGCAACAGGGCGATCAGGCTCTCCGTCGTATAGGTGGTGGTGCCGTCCCCGGTTTCGCCGGCCTGATGATACGGCGCGTCGGTGATCAGCACGGCGATTTTCTGCGCTGTGTTGCGAAAAGAGAGTTTGGTCGCCTGGGCCAGTCCTTCCAGGGCGTTTTCTTTGGTGTCGCCGCCGCCTGAGGCGCGCAACCCCTCGATCCAGGCTTTGAATTCCGTCACATCGCCGGTAAAATCGTGGACTTGATCCACTGCGTCGCCGAAG
>JAKJDB010000862.1 GCA_022706175.1 Candidatus Zhuqueibacterota bacterium
CCAGATTCTTGCCGCTGAACTTTTCTTCAATTCCATAGAGATGAACGAACGCGCGATTCATGGCGCGCAAGCCGGCGCCGCCCGTGAGCAGAAGCGTGCCGTCGATGTCAAAGAGTAAAATTTTCATAAATGCCTGCGTCGATGGGTGATCTTTCATTGAAGGAATATACATAACAAAATGCGATTTTTAAACAGAATTTTATCAGGCTTCGCCGTTAAGGATGTTTCCTGCTCATTTCAGGCCGTTTGGGTCCAGTGCGCACGATCCTGTTGTAAAAATGGGGAAATTTCCCTAATTTAGCCTTGGCCTGGTTTAAACGAGCTAAAGGAAACGGTTATGAGAAAGAGCATGATGTTGGTCTGGATGGTGTGGTTGGGCAGTGTCAGCGCCTGGGCGTGCACCAATCTGATGGTCACCAAAGGCGCGTCGCTGGATGGTTCCACTATGATCACCTATTCGGCGGATTCGCATACGCTTTATGGAGAGCTGGTTTTCCTGCCCCGTGGAGTCCATGCGGAGGGTGCGCTGGTTGATGTTCATGACTGGGATTCGGGGAAATATCTCGGCAAAATCCGTCAGGCGGGCAGGACTTATCAGGTGGTGGGCAACATGAATGAGTTTCAGCTGGCCATCGGCGAGACTACGTTTGGCGGCCGCGAGGAGCTGCAGGATCCGAAAGGCGGCGTGGACTATGGCAGCCTGATGTCATTGGCTTTGCAACGCGCCAAGACCGCGCGAGAGGCCATCAAAGTGATGACCGATCTGGTGGCAGAGTACGGCTATTGCAGCAGCGGCGAGTCCTTTTCCATCGCCGATCCACAGGAGGTTTGGATCATGGAGATGATCGGCAAAGGTCCTGGCAGCAAGGGCGCCGTATGGGTGGCGCAGCGTGTTCCGGATGGCTCCATCTGCGGCCATGCCAACCAGGCGCGCATCGGGCGATTCCCGTTGAACGACAAACTCAATTGCCTCTATTCGCCGGATGTGATCTCGTTCGCCAGGCAAAAGAACTATTATGCCGGCAAGGATGCGGATTTCAGTTTTTGCGACGCCTATGCGCCGCTCACCTTTGACGCCGTGCGGTTCTGCGAAGCGCGGGTCTGGGCGATGTTCCGCCGCGCCGCACCTTCGATGAACTGGAATGAAGATTTTGTCCAGGGCGTGGCCGGGGCTGAACGGTTGCCGCTGTGGATCAAACCGGATAAAAAATTGTCGGTCCAGGACGCCATGGCTTTGATGCGGGATCACTTTGAGGGCACTTCGCTGGACATGTCCCAGGACGTCGGCGCCGGGCCCTATGGCTTGCCCTATCGCTGGCGGCCGTTGACCTGGAAAGTGGACAGCACCACCTATTTTAACGAACGGGCGATCTCCACGCAGCAGACCGGGTTCTCCTTTGTCACTCAGTCGCGCAGCTGGCTGCCGGATCCGGTGGGCGGCGTGCTCTGGTTCGGCGTCGATGACACCTATTCGACGGTGTACGTGCCCATGTACTGCGGTATTCAGCATGCACCGTATTCTTTTGCCGTGGGTACCGGCTCTTTTACCGAATTCAGCTGGGACTCGGCCTTTTGGGTGTTCAACTGGGTTGCCAATTTTTGCTATTCCCGCTACAGCGAGATGATCCAGGACGTTCTGGTGGTGCAACACG
>JAKJDB010000095.1 GCA_022706175.1 Candidatus Zhuqueibacterota bacterium
TGAGCCGGTGATCATAAAAACCGAATCAGCGGTAGTCGAGCTAAAATCCTGCCACAGGCCCGCCACATTCCAGGTCTCTTGATAGGCTGTAGGAATATGGCCAACATTATTGTATAAAGTTTACGTTTGAACCTGCGCAAAGAAAAGAAAGGAAGCTATGGCCAAAATAACTTTACAAGTTTTCATGGCAATTACTCCTTGTTTACATGAGGTGTTTATTGCGAGTTAGAATAAAAAAGCAAGCGATGCCTTAAAGCTATCAACCTTGCCTTGAATAGTTTTGCTTTTTATATTTTGGGTAAAAGATATCGCTTTTGCATAGCTGAGCATAAAGCCAAAGCGATAATAAGTCAACCGTATGCCAATGTTAAAATTCTGCGACCAGGAAACACGAGTTTCATCAAGCCGGTAATAATCATAATCATTGAATTTTCCTCGTTCAGCAGGAGTCAGTTCCCGACGAGTCAAGTTTTTTGCTCTGGTATGGTCTTTCATGGGAATCAACAAACTAGCCCCGGGAAAAATAGCGACTGAAATTTGATCACGAAGTGTCATCTGATAACCTATTTGCAGGGGTAATTCAAGATAGGAAATATTGATATCAAAATCTCCAGAATAAACGGTCATAGCTCCATCCGGATAAAGGTTCGAAGGCCATTTTTTGTCTTCTACTAACAGCTTTTTATTTTGATAGAGTAATTCAGTACCGATAAACGCACCCAAGGATTTGATAGGGTAATAATCAAAACCAAAGCCAAACGAAGGCCCGATCTTGCTTTTACACTCCTGATTACGAAATCTTGACTGGTTAATGCCGAGTTCGACATATTTTACCGTCTTGGCGCTTCCGGTCGCTGCCGGCATTAATGCAAGAGCAAACAAAAGCGATCGAGTAGCGATTTTCATTTTATTCTCCTTCTCTGACAAGTCGTAATCTACTTTTCCGTTAACTTCACCAAACCTGAATCTATTGTGTGTAGTCCCCCTCTCCAGAGATGGACAGGGGGTGTGTCAATCCATCGTTGCGCCTAAATCTTTACACACCCTCTGTCTCCCTCTCAAGAGGGAGAACTATTTTGTACATTCTATTTGTTTAGTTCAAAAAGACCCATCTTCATCAAACAATCTTATTTTCAACAATCCCCAACCCGGATAAACCGGAACTAAAAAGTTGAACGACTATTCACGGTGTTATAGACCACTAATAATTAAAGGTAGGCGCCTCGCGCCGGAGGCAGCTTTTTGTATTCCGGCCGCGATTCAATGATCTCTTTAATCAGCGCGGTCAGTTCAATCAACGGCGCACTATATGCAGAACGACTATCGAGGGGATAAAACCACACCAGTCGCTTTTCCTGCTCTCGGTATTCCACTCTGAGAAAATCCGGACTTGGATCCGGACTCATCCACACCCCCGCCTCTCTGTGCAAAGTATCCGGCCAGGCGAAAAAATCCACTGCCAGGGCTTTATCCAGAACGGTCCGCTGCTCTTCAAGGGTTAAAGAGAAAGGCGTTTTAATGACTCCGTCCAGAACAAGATCCTTTTGCAAGACCCCCTTGAACGTATCAAGCTCGTTTTTAAAGCCGTACTGATAGTGAATGCGAATGAGGGAAGGGGCATCGGGAGCCGTCGTCGATGGCGAGCAAGTCAACGATCCCGCACAGGCGAGGGCGACGAAAACCAGCAATGCTCTTGGCATGATATCGCCCTTGAGAAAAATATGGTCACTGGGCCACGGTAAAGACCGGGCCCAGCACGGTCTGCCTGGCCCGGCATCCCGCCTGGCTGATGGGCTGTCCATCGACGCAATCCGTATATGCGGGCACACTGAAGCGAAAAGCGCCCTGAACAAAATACACGCCCGGACGAAACACTTCGGAATAACGCTGACCGGGTTCCACTTTGATCGCGATTCCCTCCCAGTAGCACATGCGCATGGCGTGCGCCACCCAGCGGCCATCCACCACGGTGTTCAGATAAAAGGGACTGCATCCCTCCAGATAAATCGGCTGATCCGAGCGATTGAAAAGGGTTACCCGGATGGAATCGGTCAAGCCATACCGAGTCTTGTCCATGGATACGACCATACGGGCCTGCTCTTCAGGCCCGTTGATCCGTTGCATAAGGTCGCATTGGGGAACCATTAAAAGAAAAGAGAAAAGCAACATCCCCGTCGAGGAATAGTTCATGAACATCTCTCCCTGCCCGCTACGCCTCCCAAATCTTTTACCTCTCCGGGAGGCGTAGCGGAATAACTTTCTTATTTCAGCATCACCATCTTGCCGCGCACTACCTGCGAACCGGCATGCAGATGATAGACATAGACGCCACTGGCCGCCGAACGGCCGTTCCACTCGATGGTGTGCACACCGGCGGACAGCTTGCCTTTCTGCAGCCGGGCCACCTCTCTGCCGCTCAAATCGTACACCGCCAAGGTCACTTCCAACGCCTTGGGCAGACTGAAACGAATCTGCGTCGACGGGTTGAACGGATTCGGATAATTGCCGAACAGCACCACCGACTCGGGCAGCGCGGCGTTATCCGAGGATTCCACGCCGGTGGGGGCCAGTGTGGACAGCGTCAGATCCACCTGCAGTGTGCCGTTGCCGACGTTGATCCTTTCGGCCAGCTCGTTGCTGCCCACGTTGCCGTTATAGGTGGCGGCAAATCCCATCTTGACCGCCTGCAGAGTGTAATTCCCCGCGTTCATGCCGGCCAATTGATAGCTGCCGTCCGCAGTGCTGTTGGTAACACCGACCGCGTTGCCGTTCTCATCGAGCAGATACACCGTAGCGTCCGGCACCGCGTTGCCGTCCTTGTCGGTGATGCGGCCGTAGACCATGGCGCCGTTATACGTCCGGCTGTCCAGAGCGGATTCTTTCAGGAACAGATAATAGATGGGCGATAATTTAAAATTAACATCCCCGCGAGGCTCTGTCTCGGTTACCGAGACCAGCGTCGCCTCGCTCGGATCAAAGACGTTGTCAAAATACTCTGTCATATAATACGCTGAAAAACTTTTCACATAGTAATCGCCGGCCGGCAATCCGGTCAACTGATAAGTTCCGTCCGGTCCGGTCACCGCGGTGTAGAACATCTCCGATTGCGGCCACTGTAAAATCGTCAGGGCCGGCTTGGCGATCACCACCGCTCCCTCAATGGCATGAGCGGAAACCGTTTGAAATCCGGCCGCATTTCTGCCCGGCGACACGGCATTGCCGGTTTCATCCACCGGCTGAATGTCGTAATCCTGCTCCACCAGGCCGCTGATCACGCCGTTGCCGTCGTTGCGCAATTTCATGCTGAAATTCGCTTCGGTTTTCACCCCGCCGATCACCTGTACCGGTGTCGCCTCTTCCACCGACCAGCCGTTCTGATAATAAGCGAATCCGCCGTTGCAGTACGCAGACAGAATATAGGAACCCTCCCGCAGCGATTCAAAGGCAAAGAAACCGTTCTCATCCGTAAAGGCGTAAAACGGATAATACCAGAAGGGCCGCATCATTTTGTTGAATTCCATCTTTTCGATTTTGATTTCGATGTATGCCCTCGGGATCGGTAAGCCGGTGGCCGCATCGGTCACTGTGCCGACAATGGCGCCGTACGCCGGTTTAACCGTAAGCTCAAAGTCCACCTTGCCCCGTTTCTCACCGTCGGCCAGTTGCAGCTTGTCGGCCAGACCGACACTGTCTTTGTGGTCCCACCACTGCCGGCCAAAGCTCTGGTTCTCCCAGTAGCTGGCATAGACCAAATAGTCGCCGGCGGTCAACTGATCGATCTGATAAAATCCGTTCGAGTCGGTGCTGGCATAGACAAAGGATTGTGCGGCCGTCTCGCTCTCCGACACGGGCGTCACCTGGACATTGGCCCAGGTGAGCGGCCTGCCTTGGCTGTCAAGCACATAACCATGGATGGAGGAACGGCCGATGGTGATGGGCAGATTAAAATCGATCGCATCGAGGTGATCGTTTTCATTCACCTGAAGGACCTGAGCCTGCTCCATGTTCTCACCGTCCGGCCACCAGCGATAGGCGCTCTGCCAGCCGCTTTGCGCCCAGCAGGAGATCTGGTAAGAGCCGACCGGAACCCGCTCAAAATTGTACTTACCCTCCCGGTCGGTTCTAGCGGACATGCCGAAATAAGGGCCTGCGAAGGCCGGGTCGTAGAGGCTCTGCAGATAAACCGACGCGCCCTCAAAAGGCTGCCCGCTGCGATCCAGCACACGGCCGCTGACAGAGCCGGCGCCGGATTGAATCCGCATTCGAATGTCGATATGCTCGATCTGTTCATCAGCCTGCACGGTTACGGTCCGGGCTTGAGCCGGATTCTGGCCTTCAGGATAATAGGCGTAGCAGGAATACCACGCGTCATAAAAAATCGCAGTGACGACATAAGCGCCCGGCGCCAGTCCCTGAATGCGATAAAAGCCGTCCTCGTCGGTCTTGGTGGAATTTTGCTCGTAGAACTCGGGTTTGTCGCTAATGGTGCCGTCCGCACGAGGGATCATGGCCTGCACATGGGCCCCAACCACGGGGCGATCGTTTTGATCCACCACCCGTCCGGAGAGAGATGCGCCCACGGACAAGGCGATGTCCGCCAACACGGTTTCGCCCGGTTCGGTTACAGACACCAGCGTGGCTGCAGCGGCATCGTAAACATTGTCGTAGAATTCGCCGAGAAAACGCTCGGACACAATCTGGACCAGATAAGACCCGGCTTTCAGTCCTTCGATGACAAAATGGCCGTCCAGGTCGGTTTCAGCCTTGCCAAAGTTAAAAGGCTCATCCGAGGCGTGCACATAGACGATGGCATGAAAAACGGGATGGCCTGCATCATCCACCACCCGGCCGGAGATCCGACCTGTGCCGGGGCTCAACTTTTCCATGGTGAAATTGATGTGATCGGTGATCTGGCCTTCCAGCACCGGCACGGGACGCGCCCGGGAAAAATCACTGACATCCGGATAATACTTGTTCGCATACCCTTCCGCCCAGATGCTCACATAATAGCGGCCTGCGGCCAGGCTGTCGATCTGATAGGAAAAAGTAGAGTCCACGACGGCAAAGCCTTTATAATAATACCCCTCTTTGGGTATGGAATCCGTCCAGGCGTTTACATAGACAAGGCCCACATCCGCTGAATCCAAACCGTGCACCACACCGCGGATGCCGCCCAGAGCGGTCACGGTCAGCGTCTGCATCGGCCGTACAGCGGCGGCGTTCGCTTGCAGGGTTTCGATTTTGGCCGCCAAAGAAGAAGGCAACGGCTTGGAATCCGCGGCAAACGCGCCGGCGGTCACCAGCAGGACCAACAACAGCGCACATGACGACACCACAGCTTTTTGGGAAAACATAGTCTTCTCCTTTCGGTTTATTTGATCAACGACAAAGGTCTGATTGCTTCAAATTGACTGCCGCTCAAACGGAGAAAATACACACCGCTGCTCAGCGGCAGAGAGGCGGCGTCGGCGGTATGCCAACGAATCTGATGCCGGCCGGCCGTCTGCCGGCCACTGAACAGGGTTATGACTTTTTCGCCTCTCACATTATAAATCTCCAGCGTTACATCCTGATCGCTCGGCAATTCGTAGGCGATAACGGTAGAGGTGTTAAAGGGATTCGGCCAATTGCAGTTGAGCTCGAATCGATCAGCCGAGATCGATTTATCCCGCACGCCGACCGTGTTGGTTACGGTAAACTGGGTTCGATAAACCAGGGGTCCGCCTGAAACCGGCAGACTGATCACCAGATGGTACACGCCCACCGACAGGTGATCGGTCGGATACACGGCACGGAACATTTGGCTCGAGCTCCAAGGAACCAGAGTCACATTGTCAACCGTCCATTGCCTCTGATCGTTCTCTATGCGAACGATCGGGAGGTCGGTGGGCCATTCCACATGGGCTTGAATACTAATCCGCAGGGAATCGCCCTGGTTGACCGTCTGGCTGCTGGTGTCGAAAACAGCTTGAACCCACTCTGTCGCCGGCCTGTTCCAGAGATAAAAAGTCGGCATGGGATTTTGCGCCGGCAGGTCTGCGCTAAAGCTCGAACTCCAGGCCACGGGTTGGGGCGGCGCGGTTGACGTCAGCTGTTCTCTCCATCTCTCATCGGTCAGGCGATCCGTCATGGGCTGGGTGAATTCGTAATAGGAATAACCGGCGCCCCTGGTCAGAACCGGCACGCCCTCGATGTTGCAGATCACATAGACGGCAAAAGGATAACCCACACCCTCCTCTAATACAGTGCCGGACTCGACGTCGGTGTGCACGTCGGCGACCACCGGCATGGGCTCCAGCCCCGACTGCTTCGCATCATAGTACGGGCCGGCCGTGCTGCCCCGGTTAAAAGTGACGATACGGTACAGCACTTTGCCGAACTCGAAAATTAAACTATGCTCCTGGCCGCTCAACGGTTGGGAACTCAACTCCTTCTCCGCAATGGCCTTCAACTTTAGCGCGGTTTCATTGAACAGGTTCAAAGTTTCGCTGAATTCATCGAACAGCAGATTACGCGTCATCAGCCCCTTGGTCAAAAAATCAGCCAGGCCGGCGATACGGCCGAAGAAATGAGGATTGGGTTCCACATACCCCTGCACCAGCAAAGCGGTCGGGTCCATTCCGGTTTTGCTCCCGCTCTGCTTGGCGTAAAGAATGGTGTCATGGCGCAGCTCTGCCCATGAAGCCAACGCAGCGTATAAATCTTTATCCACCCAGGCCGCTGTCTGCATGAAATGGGGATAGCCCTCTCCTTTCACCCACAGCAGCGGCATCAGAGTGTACAACCAGTTCCGGTAGAGGTTCTGCGCCCATGCGCCGGCCGGATAAGCGGCGAACTCGGTTTTCAGCGAATCGATGGCTTTAAGATAATGGGCATCCCGGCGGTCTTTATCCGGAAGCAGCTCAAAAGCCCGCTCGCTGCCCAGCACCTGCATCACATCCAGACCGGTGGGCATGGTGCGCGTCGCTACGTATGGATACACCACATGGTCCAGCACATAGGAATCCGGGATGAAGCGTTGGCCCATAAACCGGAAGCCCTTTGCCGGCTGACCGGGATACTGAATGGCGGCTGCGGGTAACACCTCTGTCTTTTGCAGAAACCCGGTTAACAGCGTTTCATCGAGAAAAAGGGCTGCGCTTTTGGCCGCGAAATCCTCGCCATAGACCTGCTCGATCAAAGGCAAATAGGTGAGCAGATTGATATCGTCGCTTTTGCCGACAAAGAACACCGTGGGCTGATAGATCTCATCCCAGGCTGTCAGGGCCGGTTGCCCGTCGATCTGCAGCCTTTGAAACGCCTGCAGCAGCAGCAGAGCGCTGCGGGTGGCCTCGCGACTGAAGGGATCCTGCACACTTTCGCAGGAAAAGGTCAGGCGGCCCAGCCACATCATGGAACGGAAATACCGGCTCAGAGCCGATGAGCGTGTGTAATGGCCGCGGACGATGTACTGGGTGTAATCCTCCTCATAGTGAAAGATGGGCGAGGCGGCCGGCCCGTTGTGGCTGCGGATGAGGCTGCACTCGGGAATATAGCTGCCGCCGTTGATTTTCGGGTCAAAGGTGGAATCAAGCATGCATTTGGCGACGATGAGATAATCCATGGCCTGATGGATGGCGGCGCGGGTCGAGTCCTCGTTCACAGCGGGGTACTGCTGGTACTGGACGATCTCGAGGAGTCCGCTGAGGAGCCGGTCGAGGTCGCCGTAAAAATGGGCCTCCTCGATCTCCATGAGCATGTGGTCGAAGATGAGGTGGAAGGAGTGGAGGAGGGCGTCGGTGGTGACGAAGATGGGGATATTCTGCTCGCGCGCCTCGTTGTAGAGGTCGTACATCTCCTTGTAGCCGCTGTGGTCGCCGCTGCGTTTGGGGGTGACGAAAAAATGGTTGCGCGCGAGGAGGTCGCGCTCGGCAGCGTCAAAGCTGAAATCGCCGGCGTTGACCACATTGCTGAGGTCGGGAGCGACGCTGTAGCCCTCCGCCGCCGGCAGAATGAGCGAGGGCTGCGGGAGATAGGTGCCGAATTCGGTCTCGACCGGGCTGGTGATCTCGGCGATCATCTGTGCAGAGAGGGGCGGGACGCCGGCCAGAAGCGCCAGCGCCAGAATGGTTTTCAACGCGCGGGATTTCATGACGACCTCCAGGCCCGCTGCGGGCCCGCTAAT
>JAKJDB010000863.1 GCA_022706175.1 Candidatus Zhuqueibacterota bacterium
TGGTTATTCTGAATGATCAGGCCGCTTTTTACCTTGCTTGACCGTCTGCAACGTGTAACAAAATGAATGGCCTTGCCGTATAATCTTGTAATACAATCTTTCTGCACAATGATTCAATCCTTTGGAGTCTTCTGTTATGACAAAGCGGAGCAAGAAAAAATGGTATTGGCTCATCGCCGCAGCTACGGTGGTCCTTCTGACGGCGATCGCCTTGAGCGCTGGATTGAAAAAAAACGGCGATACGGGTCCGGCGAAAGTCAAAGTTGGACGCATGGACATCGTCGACAAGGCACTGGCTGTGGGAGCGATCGAGCCCAGGAATGAGATCGCAGTGAAATCCAAGACCTCCGGTGTGGTGGGAAAAATGTACATCGAGGTCGGAGATTTTGTCCAGGCGGGCGCGCCTTTGCTCGATGTTCGTCCTGATCCCACACCGCTGGAACTGGCCGAGACCACCCGCGGCGTAGAGATCGCCGAGATCGAACTCTCCACCCTCAGCCGCGAACTCGAGCGCCAGAAGGAACTCAAAGCCAAGGGTTTGATTTCGCAGCAGGCCTATGAAACCATGGAGCAGCAGTACGACCAGGCCGCAGTGCGCGCCAAGATCGCCCGGGAACGGCTCGAGCTGCTGAAAAAAGGCCGCGTCCAGATCGCCGGCAACGCCATCGAAACGACGGTTCGGGCGCCGATCACCGGCTATATACTGCAGAAGTCGGTCAACCTCGGCGATCCGGTCGTCCCCCTGACCTCTTACCAGGCAGGAACAGAACTGATGAAGATGGCGGATATGAAGGAGCTGCTCTTCCGCGGCACTCTTGACGAGATCGATGTCGGTAAGATCAGCGAGGGCATGCCCTGCGAGCTGGCGATCGGCGCGTTGCCGGGCAAAGTGGTCAAAGGCCATGTCACCCTCATCTCACTCAAGGCGCGCAAGGAGGAGAACTCGACCCTCTTTCCGGTCGAGATCTCTATCGATGACGCGGCCGGCGCCGTGCTCCGCGCCGGTTTTTCCGCCAACGCCACCATCATCATCAACAAAAAGGAGCAGGTGCTGGCCATTCCGGAGCGGGTGGTGACCTTCCGCAATGATTCGGCCTTTGTCCAGATCAGCACCGGAGCAAAGGAAAGCAAAGAGATTCCCATCAAGACCGGACTCAGCGACGCCATCCATATCGAGGTGATCTCCGGCCTGCAGGAGGGGCAGGAGGTGCTGGAGAAAAAAATAAAGCCGATCGTCTGACATCAGCATCTGCCGCCTTTGCACGGCGGCAACCATCGCATGAGCTGTGACTATGAACCGCCTGGTTGAAACCATCAAAGAGATCTTTTACTATCTGCGTCAATACAAAGCCCGCACTTTTATGACCCTCTTCGGCATCGTCTGGGGCACGGTCAGCATTGTCGTGCTGCTCGCCTTTGGCGCAGGAGTCAAAAAAGCCCTGAGCAAAAGCATGCACGGGATGGGAGAGCGCATCGCCATTCTCTGGCCCGGCCGAACCAGTCAAGCGTGGATGGGCTTTAATCGTGACCGCTATATCCACCTGGTGGAGGAGGATGCCGAACTGCTGCGCCGAGAGGTGCGGGAGATCCGCAGCATCAGCCCGGAGTACAGCAAGTGGAACGCGCCCCTGCGCCATGGCGAACAGA
>JAKJDB010000096.1 GCA_022706175.1 Candidatus Zhuqueibacterota bacterium
GTGGGCCAGGCCGCCGTGACGCGCGCCGTGTCAGCCGGAACACTGAATCTTTCTGTGCTTGACCGCGAAGGAAAAGCGCTCGCTTTGGCCGGAATGCATCTTGATCCCGTGACGAAAATTCCGCTGAGAGTGTGTGCCGCCAGATTGGAGATGGTCTGATGCCGATTATCGAAAAGTGGCTGATCAGCAAAGCGCATCTGTTCGAGCGGCTGGAGAGTCTGCGCCGCGAGCAGACCGTCATCGCTCCGGTGCGCCAGGGCGATGGAGATGTTTCGTTTCAACCGATCCGCTCTGTTGATGAAATAACGCTGGACTATGTGAACGAGTTGCATCCGCCCAAACGTTTTTTGCAGCCGGTTTTTGAACCACTGTTCACTTATAACCTGGGCGGCGCCAGACCACAGCTGAACGCCGCGGCCCCGCCCTCTCCGCAGATCCTGTTCGGCATTCGTTCTTGCGACGTGCAGGGTCTCCGGCATATGGATGGCTTTTTCCGCGGCGCATTTGAGGATGACCTCTATCAGCAAAGGCGGAATCATACGACCGTGATCAGCCTGGCCTGCCTGCAGCCGGCGGACACCTGTTTCTGCATCTGCTGCAACGGAGGGCCTTATCTGTCCGATGGCTTTGACCTGCAGCTCACCGACCTGGGAGATTTTTTTCTCACTGAAGTGGGCACCGGCAAGGGCGCAGCCATCGTGCAGCCCTGCGACCGGCAACCGGTCGGCGAAAAAGAGGAGCGGCAACGACAGGCGCTCATGCAGGCCTGCGATGAAAAAATGATCCCCACGGCGTACCTTGCCAAAGCGGTGATCGCGATCACCAATCAGCGGGTGGATGAGAAACTCTGGGAAGAGATGGGGCTGGAGTGCTTTAGCTGCGGCGGGTGCACCCATGTCTGTCCCTGCTGCACCTGTTTTGAGGTGCTGGATCAAAAAGACACAGAAAAGACCGGGCTGCGTTACCGCTGCTGGGATTCTTGTCAGTATGCGGGTTTCACCCGGGAGGCGTCGGGCCACAATCCGCGCGCTCAAACGAAAGAGCGGGTCAAGCGGCGTTTTTATCACAAACTGAGTTTCGCCTATATTCAAGCGGACGGGCATCCCGGCTGCGTCGGCTGCGGGCGCTGTATTACCGTGTGCCAGGCTTTCGGGTTGCTGGACATGGCGGCGGTGGTCAAAAGGATCAGACGCGAAGGCCAGTTAGTGGCGGATCGATAGTCTCCCTTTCCCGGCCCGTTATACGCCGGCTGGTTTACTTGGCGATTTGGAATTCTAATCCCAGACGAATGAACGGTATGCAAAAACTCTATCTTCCCCAGCTTGCCGTGATCGATCAGATCGTCGATGAAACGGCGGACACCAAAACGTTCACCATGCACTTTGACGATCCGCAGTACAACGCCGGGTTCCGTTATTTATCCGGCCAGTTTGTGGAGGCGTCGGTGTTAGGCGTCGGCGAAGCGCCGTTTGGTTTTTGTTCCAACCCCAACCGCAGCGGAACGTTCGCCATCACTGTGCGCGCCATCGGCCGAGTGACCCGCGCCATGCACGCCATGCATCCCGGCGATCTATTGGGAATACGGGCGCCGTTGGGCAACCATTTTCCTTTGCAGGAAGTCCAGGGCTTTGATGTTCTTTTTGTCGCCGGCGGCATAGGATTGCCGCCGCTCCGATCGCTCATCGAGCCCATGCTGGACATGAGGGAAAAATTCGGCCGCTTCACCATCCTCTACGGGGCGCGCACACCGGCAGACCGGGTTTATAAAGCGCGGCTGGAGGAATGGGCCCAGCGCAAAGATCTGACGCTGCTGCAGACGGTGGATGTACCGGATGAGAACTGGAGAGGTCCGGTGGGGGTGGTCACCACGCTGTTTGAACATACAGCCATCGATCCGGCCGCCACCGTGGCGTTCACCTGCGGGCCGCCGGTGATGATCCGTTTCGTGATTCAGGATCTGCTGGCCATGGGATTTCCTGAAGACCACATCATCTCTACTTTGGAGCGCTATATGAAGTGCGGAGTGGGCAAATGCGGCCACTGCGCCATTGGCCATAAATACATCTGCGTGGATGGGCCGGTTTTCTCCTGGCGGCAGATTAAAAAGCTGCCGGAACGATGAGCGGCCGAAACAGCGCGAACATGAGAGGCTATGAGCGGTCTGTTGAGACAAGAACTGCAGGGGCTGTTGACCGGAAAAAAAGCGGTGGTCCTGGGCATCGGCCGAGAGGGTTGCGGCGACGATGCCTTTGGACCGTTGGCGCGTGGGCTCATCAGCCGCGGCCGGCTGACCGCCCTGGTGGCTGAGGAGCTGCCGGAAAACCATACAGAAACCATCAGGCGCATGGCGCCGCAAACGATTCTGCTGGTTGATGCGGTGGATTTTAACGGCCTGGCCGGTCAGATAGTGCTGCTGCGCGAGGAAGAGTTGACCGCAGTCTGCTGCTCAGCGCATCATGCATCCCTGCGGCCGCTCATGCGCTACCTGTCGTTATCCACCGGCGCCCAGGTCCGGTTGCTGGGCGTACAACCCGATGCCTGCAAGCCGGAAACGGCCTTGAGCCGGCCGGTGTCGGAAACGCTGTCTGTGTTGCACTCCCTGCTTTCGCATGGTGAGACCGAAGAGGAACCGTCTGAATGGACACCCTGATCATCCTGTTGTTCGTGATCCCCCTTATGGGCGTCATGCTCACAGCCTTTGGCCGTTCTTCCCAGGCTGACCGTTTGGCGTTGCCGGCCATCACTGTGACCCTGGTTGTTCTGGTGCTGATGCTGGCGGCGGCCGATCTGGTTACGCCGGTCGTGCGCGTTGCCATTTCCTGGAATTGGCTGCAGGGCCAGCCGCCGCCGCTGAGCTTCGGCTATTTGCTGGATCCCTTGAGCTGGTTGTTGTTGACCATCGTGGTGGTGTTGGGTTTTCTGGTCTTTATTTTTTCCAAGACGTATCTCAGCGACCAGAACAGAGAACACCCGGGTGTGGAGGGAAGAGCGCGTCATCATGCCTGGCTGCTGCTGTTTGTCGTCGCCATGATCGGTGTGGCGGTATCGCCCAATCTGTTGCAGTTGTTTTTCTTTTGGGAGACAACGACCCTCTGCTCGTGGGCGCTCATCTCTCACTATCGGAATGAGGAGTCCCTGCGCGCCGGATTCAAAGCGTTGTTGATGACGTTCAGCGGCGGTCTTTTCTTCGCCCTTGGTCTGGTTTTGCTTTTTGCGCACACAGGCAGTTTTGAGTTTTCTGCGCTGCGTGAGTTGCCCCAGGCATGGCGGTTTTGGGTTTTCGGTTGTTTTGTGGTGGCCGCCTGGGCTAAATCCGCTCAGGTGCCGTTCTACACCTGGCTGCCTGATGCCATGGCCGCGCCGACGACGGTGTCTATGTATCTGCATGCGGCGGCGATGGTCAAGGCCGGCGTATTTCTGATCGCCCGCCTGACCCTGGCGAATCAGGAGCTGTCCTTCGGCGCGGGCGTGCTGCTGGCCGCCATGGCGGTGGTCACCATGATCACGGCGCTGCTGTTGTTCTTTTATCAAAACGATTTGAAGCGGCTGCTGGCCTATTCCACCATCGCGCATCTCTCCTACGTGTTGTTCGGTCTGGGCCTCGGCGTCATGGGCAGTGGTCTCGGCTGGTACGCCGGCGTCATGCACATCATGAACCACAGCGCGGCCAAAGGGCTGCTGTTTCTCTGTGTCGGTGCGATCTCTTATACAGCCGGTACGCGGCAAATCAATGCACTGAGCGGGTTGGCCCGAACCGCGCCGTTGATCGCCGCTGCGTTTTTCGTCGGCATGCTGGCGCTTCTCGGCGTGCCGCCGTTCTCTTGCTTTTACAGCAAGTTTTATCTGCTCACTGCAGCGGTGAATCTCGGCGGCGTGGCGGGTTTCACGTTGCTCATTCCCTTTATCCTTGAGATGGTCGTCGCCTTCGCCTGGTTTCTGCATATCGGGCACAAGGTGTTTTTCGGCCCGGTCTCCGAGTCGGCCGGCCGAGCAGCCAATCCACCGCTTTCCATGAGCGTAGTGCTGATCATTTTAATGTTGCTCACCCTGGCTGCTCCTTATTTTGCGTTGTATTTGATGCGCTGTTTCGGTCTGTAATTTTTACCGCCGCGGGAGAAGGAGAGTCCCCCTATGACTGGTTTTTTTATCGCTCTGCTGTTCTATCTGACCGGCGCTGTGTTGGCTTGGATTTTCAGCAGCAAACGTAATTGGGTGGGCTCCATCACTTTAACGGCCCACCTGCTGGCCGCCCTGCCCCTGGCGGGCGTGGTCGTGGCGGCCTTTCGTCACGGCACGGTGACGATGGGATACCCGCTGTGGACCATCCCGGGAATTCATGGTGAGCTTTTTTTCAAAATCGATCCGCTCAGCGCGCTGTTTCTCGCCATCATCGCCCTGGTCGCCATTCTGGTGCCGCTGTACGGCCGCGGTTATATGCGGATGCCGGAATATGACGCTTACAATCTGGCGGGTTTTTATCCGGTCTTATCGCTCTTTTTTGCCGGAGTCTGCTGCGTTGTGGCGGTGGCGGACCTGTTTTTCTTTTTTATTTTTTGGGAGATCATGACCCTGTGCTCCTATGGGCTGGTGGTCTTTGAGAAAAGAGACCGGGAAAAAGGCCGGGCGGGACTGAAATATTTTATCATCACCCACATCGCCACGGCGTTGATGTTTGTCGCGGCCATGATCCTTTATCGCGAGAGCGGTTCTTTTTCCTTTCAGGGTCAGAGCGACGCCATGGGCGCCCTGATGGCCTCACGGCCGTATTTGTTGCACTTGGTGTTGCTGTTTTTCTTTTTAGGTTTTGCGACCAAAGCGGGCATTCTTCCCATGGGCGATTGGTTGCCGGGCGCCTATGCGGCCGCGCCCACGCCGGCCACCGCTGCATTCGCCGGCAGCATGACCAAACTCGGCGTGTATGGCATTTTGCGCATCTTTGTCGACCTGCTGCCCATCAGCGCGTCCACACAGATTTGGGGCGCCATCATTGCGGTGTTCGGCACAGCCTCGATTTTTATCGGCACGCTGACTGCGCTGGTTCAGGACGACGGTAAAAAACTGCTTTCCTTTCACGTCATCGGGCAGATGGGCTATATGTTCCTCAGCATCGGTATCGGCATTTATTTTCTCAACGGCCGGCCGCTGTTGGCGCTGGCCGGTCTGTGCGCCGGCATCTTTCATTTGATCAACAATGTGTGCTACAAATCGTGTCTGTTTTTCAATGCCGGCTCGGTGTACTGGAAGGTGAAAACCTTCAACATCAACCGGGTGGGTGGGCTGGCGCGTCTGTTGCCGATCACCGCGCTGTGCACTCTGCTGGCCTCCTTTGCCATCGCCGGGTTGCCGCCGATGAACGGTTTTGCCAGCAAATGGCTGATCTATCAGACCGCCATCGCCGGTTCAAACAGCGCTCCGCTGTTTCTGCTGTTGGCGGTTTTCGCCCTGTTCATCAGCGCGGTCACTCTGGCGTCTTTTATAAAATTTTCCACAGCGCTTTTCTACGGCAAATATGCGGATCATGGCAGCGGGGCGCAACTCGGCGAAGTACCGCCGGGCATGCAGCTGAGCCAGGGGCTGCTGGTGGCCGCCTGCATCGGTCTGGGGCTTTTTCCGCTCTGGCCGCTGCAATGGATCAGCCAGGCGGTGTCCGGTCTTTTGCCGCCGGCGTTGCTGCCACCCGCCTCAGCCCTGGCCGGTGAACAGACGCTGCACGGAATGACGCTGCAGTGGGGCGCTGGAGTAACCGCAGCGTGGAATCCTTTATCCCTGTTGCTGGTTTTTATCCTCTGTTTTGCACTGGTCTATGGCCTGTATCGATTGACCAAGCCGGTCCGCCGGGTGGAAACGACCTGGTACTGCGGAGAAGAACAGGCGGATGAACAGGTGCGTTATCAGGCCCATAGCTACTATCTGGCCTTCAAGCAGCTCTTCACACTGCAGGTGGGCAGATATCAGCGACCGGGTGTGTATCCGACCATTCGCTATCCCAAGATTGTTTTTTCCGACACTGGCCTGCTTAAAAAGCTGCTCGACCTGGATCGCTGGTTTTATCATCCTCTGGCTGACGGCTTTCAGAAACTGGCCTTTCGCTTCAGCGCCACCCATAGCGGCATACCGCACGTCTATCTGCTCTGGCTGCTGCTGGGGGCTGTCAGCGCTGTGGTTTTATTGTTCGTCTTAAAATAAAAAAGGGCCTCCCATGACACCCAACGAGCTGATCGAACAGTTGCGCACCCGTTTTGGACCGGCTATCCAAAAGGCGGAAAAAGTGCAGTCCAACCTCGTTATGGCGACCGTGGACCGCAAGGACTCGGTGGAGGTGAACCGGTACATCTTTCATGATCTGCAGGCCAGGTTTGTCGTTGCAGTCGGAACGGACTTTCGCGATGTAACCGGCCAGTTTCTGGTCGATTACGTCTATTCCCTGGCTGACAGCCATCAGTTTTTAGCCATCCGGTTGCCCCTTCCTGCCGACGATCTTTGGATCAACGCCATCACCGGTGCGGCAGACATACCGGCCGCGAATTGGGCTGAGCGTGAGATCCAGGATATGCTGGGGATTGTGCTTCGCAACCATCCGGATCCCAGAAGGCTCATGCTGGCGGACGATTGGCCGCAGGATCTGCACCCTTATCGCCGTGACATGCCGCTGCAGACCTATCCGGCCTCTGTTCAGAACGCACCGGAGATGAAAAAGCCGCCGGAAGGGGCCACCCTGGTGCCCATCGGTCCCTTTTTCCCCGTGCTGGAAGAGCCGGCGCAATTCCGCCTGTTTGTGGAAGGGGAAAAGGTGGTGGGTGGTGATTACCGCGGCTTTTACAACCATCGCGGTGTGGAAAAGATCGCCGACAGCCAGCTGAACTATAACCAGGTGCCGTTTCTGGCTGAACGTATCTGCGGCATATGAGGGTCGGTGCACAGTACGGCGTACTGTCAAGCAGTAGAACAAGCAGCAGAAATAATCGTCCCGGCGCGCGGCCGCTATATCCGCACGATCCTGCTCGAATTGGAGCGGGTTCAAAGCCATCTTTTGTGGCTGGGCATCGCCGGACACATCATCGGTTTCGACACCGTGCTGATGCAGGCGTGGCGCATTCGCGAGCCGGTGATGTGGCTGTGTGAAAAGATCACCGGCAATCGCAAATTGCTGGGTATGAATCTGGTCGGCGGCGTCCGCCGGGATATTCCCCAGGAGATCCACGCGGAGCTTTTGCAGGTTCTGGCCGGCATTGAAAAAGAGAGCAGAAAGGTTTTGGACGCCATCACCACGGACACCACGCTGTTCATGCGTTGCGAGAACGTGGGCAGGATCAGCGCGGCGAATGCGGTGGCGTTGTCGCTGTTAGGACCGACCGCGCGGGCGTCCGGCATCGGCCGCGATATCCGTGTGGATCATCCCTATGCGGCCTATGCCGAGGTGGGCTGCCAGGTGATGGTGGAGACCGGGGAGGACATCTGGTCGCGCGTGGTGGTGCGCATGAAGGAGACGTTGGAAGCGATCCGCATCATCCGTGATTGTCTCGCCTTGATGCCCAAGGGACCCATCATCGCCGACGTCACCGAACGCATACCGTCCGGCCGTATCGGCCTCTCTTCCGTGGAAGCGCCCAGAGGAGAAACGCACCATTTTGTCATCACCGGTGAAGACAGCCGGCCATACCGTTGGAAGGCGCGAGCTCCCACATTTCAAAACCTGCAGGGCATTCCGGTCATGGTTCAGGGCGAGAACATCGCCGACGTGCCCATCGGCCTGGGCAGCATGGATCCCTGTTTCTCCTGCACCGAGCGATGGGAGACCGTGGATCTGCGCAGTGGCAAGGTGCGTGTCTACAGCAAAGCCGAGTTACAGGAGCTGTGCAGAAAGCGTTATTCAATCCGTTGAGCAAGGCGCCTTCTGGATGGCAGGGGCGAAGACTTTTGAACAGGGAGTCCGCATGTCCAGCTCTGTGCTGCAAACGGTCGCTCAGAGTGCGATCAATGTTCTACTGGTGTTGCTGTTGTCCCCTCTGTTGGAGGGGGGGATTCGTAAACTGGTGGCGCTGGTGCACTCGCGCATCGGTCCGCCGGTGCATCAGCCCTATTTGGATCTTTTAAAGCTCATGTCCAAAGAAGAGATCGTCAGTTCTTCCGACGGTCTTTTCCGCTAC
>JAKJDB010000864.1 GCA_022706175.1 Candidatus Zhuqueibacterota bacterium
GCCGCCGCATTCGTCCAACCGTACATTTTGAGGAGCAGACTGCGATTGCGCACCCGGCTGAACAGGATGTCGAGCTGCACCGCCGGCTGCTGCAGGAGGCCATCGATCGGTTGCCGGTCAAACTGCGTACCGTGGTAACGCTCAAATATTTTCAAGGGTACAAGATCAGAGAGATCGCGGAGATCCTGCACTGCCGGGACGGCACCATAAAAAAAGATCTCTTTCGCGCCCTGGAAAAATTACGAACGATCTTTCCACAAGAGACAAGAGAATAGCGAATGAAAACATGTACATCCTATCGCCACCTGCTGGCGCTTTACCAGACCGCCGAATTGAATCCTGAAGAGCGGCAAGTGCTGGACCTGCACCTGCAGGTGTGCCCGGACTGCCGCCAGGCTCTAACGGAATTGGAGATAGTAAAGCAAACGCTAACCGGCGTTCCGGCCTTTGTGCCGGACGATCGCCTGCTCACCTCTCTGCGCGAACGGTTGTCCGACCGGCTGCGCCGGCAACAGGTAAAGACCGGATTTGTCTGGCCGCGGTGGACACCGGCCGTTCAGTGGGGTCTGGCGCTGCTGATCCTGGCCCTGGGCTTCGGCCTGGGCCGATGGAGCGCTGAACAACGCCTCTCTGAAGCCGGGGCGTTGGAGACGCTGTTGACCGCCGGGCAACCCATACGCACAGGCCAGATCGAGATCGATCCCTATCTCGGAGAGATCGAGCGGATACGTTATCATGCCAAATCCGGGACTGTGGATCTCCGCTACCAAACCGTGAACCACATCGTGTTTCAAGGTCCGGTTGAAAGTCCGCTGGTCAGGCAGATGATCCGCCACGCGTTGACTGAGGAGGAAGATCCATCGACGCGGCTGTATGCGGCCAAAGTGCTGCAGGCCATTGCCCAGAAAGAGCAAAGCCTGGATGTCGAGCTGATCGGCAGTCTGGAACAGGTGTTGAAAAAAGAGCCTAATCCGGGCGTGCGCTTGATGGCCGTGCGTGCGCTCCAATCCGTTCCGATCAACGAGGCGATCCGCAATGCGTTGACGCGCGTTCTGCTCTATGATCGGAATCCCGCGCTGCGCATTCAGGCGTTCGACTCTCTGACCGGGCCGTTGGAACCCATAGAGAGCCGGGAACCCCTGCTGCGTTCGGTCCAGGCGGACACCAGCAGCTATATCCGCCATCGCGCCAACGACCTTTTGAAAAAAATAGAGGTGGAAAAATCGACCGGTCTTTTATCGAGTCGGGAGGGTTAAATGAAAAAGTTCCTTTTACTTTTATTAACGACTGCGACGCTGGCTATGGGCCAGACCGTCACCGGATCCAGCGGCGACTATCGCGTGGTGCTGGATAAGCGTTTTGCGGCTTCGCCGGGCGGCACTTTGACCGTCGACAATATGAACGGCGATATCACGGTTCAGGGCGGCGGTGATCAGGTGATCATTCACGCTGACCTGCACGTCGAGGTCTTCACGCAGGAAGAGTTGGACCGGATCGTGAACGCAGAGAAAGAGGCGTTTCAGCAACAGGCCGGCGGCATCGTGATCACGGCCGGCGCTACGCAATCGAACGTCGTGCGTCACCTGACGGTCACTGTACCGGAAAAATTCAATCTGCACCTGAAAGCCCGGCGGGG
>JAKJDB010000097.1 GCA_022706175.1 Candidatus Zhuqueibacterota bacterium
GATCGGATTAATGCGCGGCTACAACGTTGACTTGTACGGTTATATTTTCGGCAATATTCTGGCCGTGAGCCGCTTTGATCTCTATAGCAGTCTGATATTGGGCGTAATGGTCCTTGGCCTGATCGTGCTTTTTTACAAAGAGTTTCTCCTGCTGACCTTTGATCCGGAAATGGCGCGGGTGGTCGGCCTGCCGGTGCGCACGCTCAATCTGCTGATGCTGACGCTGGTGGCTTTGACCGTCGTGCTCTCCATCAAAAGCGTGGGCGTGGTGCTGGTGTCCGCTTTGATCGTCACACCCGCCGCCTCTGCGTTTTTGCTGACCGATGATTTTAAAAAGATGATGTGGATCTCCGTGGCGATCGGCGTCGGCGGTTCTTGGCTGGGGCTGTTTTTGTCCACCTGGCTGAATGTCGCCTCCGGCGCCGCCATTGTCATGACTGTGACGCTTATTTTCTTTTTATGCTTCCTGTTCTCTCCGCAACGGCGGCGCATGAAGCAACGGATGTCTCGACTCAAACAGCTTATTAAATCCTAAAATCCTCTAACCAATTGCGAGGAATGCATGATTAAAGAATTCATCGATATGCCGCGTCTGGAGCGTTGGGTGGGCAAGACGTTCCGCTTTCTATCTCCCAACACCTGGACCACTCTTTCCTTTTTCGTGGTGTTAATCGCTTTCTATGCCGTGGTGATCCATCGTCCGGTGCTGGCCACCGTCCTGTTCACGGTGGGAGCTGTTCTGGATGTCGTGGATGGCAAAGTGGCGCGATTGAATGGGTGTGTTACCAAACTGGGCGCTTTTTGGGATGGCACCATCGACCGGTTTGTGGATATGCTGATGATCTTAAGCCTTTTCTTTTTGGATCTGCCGCAGCCGTTCATCCCCATGGGGATTTTGTTGTTTTTCTTGCTTTTTTTTACCCTGTTGCCGCCCTTCATCGTGGCCTATGCCAATCATCGGGGAGCGGTCCCGGATCCCACTGAAAAAGTGATCTGGCGTTTCGCCTTTCGTGTTGAATATGTGGTGCTGTTCATCGCCGCTATTCTGCTGGCCAAGCCGTACCCGACGATCAGTTTATATGTGATCTATGCTTCGTTGATCCTGATGATCGCTACGGTGATCCAGGCCATCATTCTGGTCTTTATCAAATCGAAAAATTATCCTCAATAAAAAAAAGCCGGCTGAGAAAGCCGGCTTTTTTTTCAATTCTTTTTTGCTGTGCTGGCGCTTCCGCTGTGCCGCACGGTCATGCTCTCCACCTGACCGCGGCTGTTCAGAGTAAAGTCGAGCACCACATCGAGAATGGTTGCGTTGAATCGGGTCTCCGATTCCGGCCGGATCTCGGCTTTTTGTCCTTTATACATGCTGAGATAGAGCCTGTCGCCCTCTCTGATGATCGTATGCGTGCCGCCGGAGGGGAAGTGGTAGACGCCTGCATAGCGTTCCAGCACCTCCGGCTGCAACTCGATGACTTTATCAGGCGCCAGGGTATACGCATCACCGGGTATCTCGCCGTCATCCGCCAATTCACGAATCCAGATGTTGCGATAACGAACCGGATTGCCGTGATCCTGTAATCCGAGGGGCAATTTGTCCGCATGAGGGCTATAGCCCGGCCGCGCCATCCACGTCGTGGGGCCGAGCAACTCCACATGATCCTGAACCAGCACCTGGTTGTGAAATACGGTGATGGTGGCTTTGGCCGCCAGATTGCCGCGATCGTCGAATCGGGGCCGATGGAATACGATGTCGTAGGTCTGCCACTGGCCCGGCGCCAGGGAGGCATTGACCAGAGGGGGATATTGGCCATAGATCGCAGCGCACTGGCCGTCGCTGTATGTTTTATTGTTGTACGAGTCCAACACCTGCACTTCATACAGATTCATGAGGAAAACGCCGCTGTTGCCGCGTCCCTGTCCTTCGCCCTCCACTTTGGCAGGAGTGGCGAATTCCACGTGCAGCTGACAGCTGCCGAATTTTTCTTTGCTGTAAATGAAACCGCTTCCTTTGACGCATTCCATATAGCCGTCGCGGACAATCCATTTGCTGGGTTGCCCTTTTTCATCAACCCATTGTGACAAGTCTTTGCCGTCGAACAGCACCAGAGCGTCCGAGGGCGCTTTGCCCGGACGGTCCGGCGTGCTGGGGAACGCCGGGATGACCGTCGGGCGTTCCGGCCTTCGAGTGTCATGATTTTTCCATTTGCCGGGAATTTGCGCCATAGCCTGGAAGGCCATGGAGAGCATGACCCCGCTCATGGCTAAGAACAGCAGATTGCGCATGGCAGTGATCCTTTCCAATTAAGTGGCAGGTCGAAGGGTTTGGGATTTAGTTTCCAGTTGAACATGCATGTGACAGTCGCGGCAATCAAAGCTCAGCTGAAATCGGTTGCCCTGTTCATCTTGGAGAAACAGCGGTTCCTTGAACCGGCGTTGGGCCAGCCGAGTTCCACAGAGGTCCAGTTCGTAACGGATACAATACCGGGCGGTCATGACGATTGCACCGGTCAGATCCCCTCCGGCCTCCGCTCCCGGGACCAGGTGAGTGATGCCGTGACGGCGGTAAAATTCGGCAGCCTTGCGGTTGAGAACATTGGCGCGAAAATCGGTTAACGGTTCAGGATATGGGGTGTCGTCGCTCTTCCGTGTGACGGTTCGGCGTATGTAGCGACGCCGCCGCTCCTGGATCAGGGCTTCCACCATACGGCGGCGGACGCTGTTCAAGCCGGAGGCCGGGAGAAAAAAACAAGGGTCTGTCTCGATCGTCAGCGTCTCACAGGTAAAAAAGGTATCGCCCAATCTGCTCAGATTTTCATGGATCTGTTTTTTCGCCATCTCTTGATCGCGCGCGATCTGTTTTTCCGTCTGCCATTCGGTGGAGACGAAAATACCGTCTTCATCCGTTGCCTGCAGACTGAATCCTGTGGGGATTTCGCGCCAGTTCATCCGCAGACGGATGGTGCGAGAAACGCGGCTTTTTTGCAGACTGCGAAGGAACCTGTGATCATGACTGCGGAAAAGCTCCAGGCCGGCGGTCAAACCTTTCATTTTCTCCGGATAGATGCGGCCGTCCTGCACCCGGTTGACATAGGTGCCCTGCCAGAGGCGCTGGGCATCGCGGAAACAGAGGCCGTCGCCGGCTGATAGTGTGTGCGCTCCTTTTATGATAAAGTGATCGGCGCCGAGGCGGGAAATTTTCCCCAGCGGCTCACCGATGGATCCTGCCGCTTCCAGGGCCGCCATCTTTTTACGGCCGGTAAGAAAATAATCGGTATAGCCCCGGTTAAACGTTTTGCTGAGATCAGACTGAAAATCGGTAATCGAGACGCCGGAGGAAGCCCGGCGTAGTTTTTTTCGCTGTATCAACTCGTCCAGCAAACGGCGGTAGTGGCTTACCACGTTGGTCACATAGGCTGTGTCTTTGAGCCGGCCTTCGATTTTAAAGCTGGTGATGCCGGCCTCCACCAGGGCGTCCAGATGCTCTGTGGCATTGAGATCTTTTAACGACAAAAGATGCTTGCCGATTGCGATCACTTGGCCGTCGGCATCCTCCAGCGTATAAGACTTGCGGCAGGGTTGGGCGCACTCGCCGCGATTGCCGGACCTGCCGCCGATGCTGTAGCTGAGATAACATTGGCCGCTGTAGCCCACGCACAAAGCGCCGTGAACAAAACATTCCAACTCCACTCGAGTGCGGCGACGGATCTCTCTGATCTGTTCCAAGCTCAATTCGCGGCTGAGAATAACGCGGGAGAGGCCGACCTGTTCTAAAAACCGGACCCTTTCCACCGTATGGTTGTGCATCTGGGTGCTGGCGATCAACGGAATGGGAGGGAGCTCGCATTGCAGCAATCCCACATCCTGAATGATCAATGCATCCGCGCCGGCCTGGTACACCTGGTGGATCAGGGCGATAGCCGGATCGATTTCCGCGTCGAACAACAGAGTGTTCAAAGTTACATAAACGCGCGCCCAGTAGCGGTGCGCATATTCGCACAGACGCTGTATATCCTCCACGGAATTTCCAGCCTGGGCGCGCGCGCCGAATCGTTCCGGACCGATATAGACCGCATCGGCGCCGCAATCGATGGCGCGTTGACCGCTCACGACATCGCGTGCCGGCGCCAGCAGCTCTATGGGGTGCTCAGGCGGAATCATTTAGGTTTCGTTCTCAAAATATCCAATCATGCCGCGATTGAACGAACAGGGCAGACGGGCGCGGCATCCACCTCCTTCGCCTTGGGAATGGGCTGAATGATCATTTTTCTATTCGGCCGTCTTGCCCTGCCAATAGCGGACCTTGGTCACGCCTGGTCCATCGGAGGAGCCGTCGAACGCCAGAAAAGCGTTGGTCGGTTCTCCTTCAAAGAGCACTTTATCTTTATAGATAAATTTGGTCAGATTCACCGCCGTGTAGGTCAGCTCCTTTTTTGTTTTGATCGTCACCAGCAGATCCGCATTACTCTCCACGTCGAGGAAGCGCAGGCGTCCGGATTCATAGGTGTACTTGGGCCGGCGATAATCCCGGATGACATCCATGCGCAGGTCGCGTTTGGCGCCTATCATAATTTCACGATCCTCCAGCTGGATCTGCAGGGCTACGCTCTTTTCATCCGGTTCCCCCTGGATCATTTTGATTCTTTTTGTCCAAGGCAGCGCTGATTCGCCGGCTGCGTGCGGGATCAGCACGGTGGTAAAGACAATGGTCTGTCCCAATTCAAAATGCTGGCCCGTGGTCTGATGAATGAGCCATTCATTCTGATAATAGCGTTTCTCCGGCTCTACGCCTTCCATCCGGTAATGGGTCTGCGGAAAATAAATCAACAGGTGTTTGTTTTGCGGAAAGGTCAGCGTGCCAAGAGAGTCGTACACCGTGTCGTACCAGTGTTCGCCTTGATCGACGATTTTACGGGTGTGCCACATGTTGGATGCGGTGAAAAAGGATTCTGTACGTGACTTGAAAACATCGAAAATCACGAACAACTCCGGGTCCTTTAGATAGGTGATAATGCGGTCGGTTTCGTATCCAGCCAGGTCGTCGATCAGGCGTGTGCGCGAGTAATCAAAATCGGCAAAGCTGAGAAAGTCGATTTTCTGTGTGCGCACCCTGCGATAGGAGCCGGCGTTGTGAAAAAAGTCCAGAACCGATTGCCCCGGGACCGCGCCGACACGATACATGGCATACCGGCTTTCGCCTTCTTTTTGCCCCCAAAAGATCTTTTCCTGGCGCACACAGAGCCGATTGTGAAAATAATCCTGTCGATAGGCGCCAAAGGGTCCGCTGGGCATAAAGTCCCGATAGCCGCCGTCGTGCAACAGCAACGATCCGCCGGACATCAGCAGGCTCAGGCTGTTTTCATCCGCATGGCCATGGGTCATCTTTTCTTCTTCCACCGGAATGCTGTCGCGCAGATAGTCGCGGTATAGCAGGCCGCCGTCGCCCTCATCCCGATAGTTCAGCAGCAGATAGGTCGAGGCGTTCTCCCAGCCGTTGCGAAAGACGATCTTTTTCCCCTGCACGTCATCCATGACCTCTGCGCTCATTAGCGAGGGTTTGGTCGATTTTATTCGGTCATCCGCCCAATGATAGCAGTCCATGAACGTGTATCCCAGGCTCACGGATTTCGGGCCTTGCCATTTGACCGTGCTCTTGATAATCTGATTCGCCGCCCACTTGAACTCGGGATTGGCATGCACCTTTGCGCAGGCTTCGAAAAAAGCGATGAAACGGTGCCAGCTGGTGCGCCAGTCGGCGTCGCCAAAGTCCGGAACGGTTCCGTCCGGGGACATCAAGTGTAAAAAATAATGGGCGTAATAGTACATCTCCGGCGTTTTCAGCAGCTCGGCCACTTTGCCCATGGCCTCCGCTGTGCCCAGCAGTGAGTACAGCCAGACGCCGTGATAGCCGGTGGCGTCCTCGATCTCCCAGGTGCCCCAGTTATCCGACACCAGGGCGTCCATGTTCATGCGCCACATCGCGCTGCTGGGATGATCCGGGGCTGCGCGCAAAGCCCAGGCCAGGCATTCACCGCGCAGAATGGCGCGATTCATGGCGCCCCATTCCTGGCTGGAGATGACGAAATCAGTGCTCTCGCCGATCAGGTTTTCGGCCAGGTCTCGTTCCGTGCGGCTGAATAGGTTTTTACGCCGTAGAATTTCATAGGCCCGTGTGTAGCGCATGGCGGTAAAAAAATTGGGTAGTGCGGGTAAAATTCTGTTGTATTCGGGTCTCTTTTGTCGCGCGGCCGCCGGGTACTGGGATCGGTAATCACCGTAGGTCAGCAGCACTTTTTTCGCCCGCTCGCCATATTCGCGCCGTCCCTCCAATTCGTAGAGTTGTGCGTAGATGGCGGCCATGTCGAGCAGATGTGGCGGGGCGTTATAGCCAAACACATAATCCGGATCAAACTGCTTTTTCCAATCAGCCACCAGGCTGTCGTAATGCTGCCAGGTCCAGTCCGCGCTGGATCGGGCGTACTCTAGATACTGCTTGCGGGTCACGGTTTGGGCGTGGCTGGAAACGATTAAGAGGAGAAGCCAAAGGACGATAAACGTTTTCTTCATGCGGGATTCGCTCCATTTTCATGTTGTATTTAAGGAATAAAATCGAAATATTACAGGGCTTGCGGGCCTTGAACCGGTCTGCAAAGATACTAGATTCTCTTCGGATTGGCAAGAAAAAAATGGTTCCACCGGGGGTCTCACGGTTGCTCAACGACAGGAACGGGAATGCGCGCCATTCAACTGATCGATTTGCTGGTGCTTATCTTTTATATGGGCTTGATGCTGGGCATCGGGTTGTATTTTCGCCGCTTTATGAAAGGCGCCAACGAATATTTCGCCGGCGGCAACATGATCCCATGGTGGGTGGGCGGCATCTCTCTGTATATGAGCAGCTTCACCGCTTGGACTTTTACCGGCGCCGCCGGATTCGTCTATCATACGGGCTGGTTCGGCGTGCTCTATTTCTTAAGCTGGCCCATATCCTATTTCTTAGGCTACCGTCTCACCGCCGCACGCTGGCGCCGATCCCGGGTGCTTTCGCCGGTCGAGTATGTTTCCACCCGCTTCAATCCTTTGACCCAGCAGATCCTGAGCTACGTGCTGGTCACCAGCGGCCTTTTGACGCGCGGCATCACCCTGGTCGCCGTCTGCAAGATCATATCCGCCTCTGTGGGCTGGCCCATAGACTATATGATCATCGGCACCGGTCTGGTCATGCTTCTGTACACGCTGCATGGGGGCCTGTGGGCGGTTTCCATCACCGATGTGGTGCAGTTCATCTTTCTGTTCGTCATTACCGTAATTGTTACGCCGTTGAGCATCCAGAATGTCGGCGGCTTGCAGGCCCTGGTGCAAAAGCTGCCGCCGTTGACCCTGCATCACGAGTATGCCGGCATGCCCTACGATCTTCATTATATCATCGCGTTTCTGCTGGTCAATTTTTTGAACGCCAACTGGGGCGCGGCTCAACGCTTTTACAGCGTCAAGGATGAGCGCGATGCCAAACGGGTCGGTCTTTTCTGCGCCGCTCTTTTTCTGACCGCCCCCATTCTGTTCGGTCTGCCCCCTTTGGCGGCCAAGCTGATGTGGCCGGACTTGTCCGCCGTCTCCTTTTTCACTCAATCCGGCCGTCCGGAGGATCTGATCTATCTCGGTATTGTCCTCACTTGGATTCCCAATGGCATGATCGGTTTTTTTATCGCCGCCATGTTTGCGGCCACCATGAGTTCCTTGTCCGGCGCCTATAATGTGGATTCTTCCATCATCGCCCGCGACCTGTACAAGGGGATGATCAAACCAGATGCGACGAACGAGGACATGCTGCGCGTCGGCAAGATCGCCACGGTTTGCCTCGGTGTCATCACCATTCTCACCGCTTTGATCTATGCCAAGAGCGCACTGGGCATATTCAACCTGATGGTGGTGTTCGTATCGCTGTTTCAGGTGCCCATCGCCGTCCCCATGGTGTTCGGATTGATTTTTCGCAAGCCCTGCCGAAAGGCGGCCCTGGCCTCCATGCTAAGTGGATTGGCGGCCGGCTTTATTCTTCGTTTTGTAGTCGGTTGGACCGTGGGGCCGCGGATCTATGGCATGATCGTCATCTCGC
>JAKJDB010000098.1 GCA_022706175.1 Candidatus Zhuqueibacterota bacterium
AATAGGCGATGATGGTCAGGGCCGCGGAAGCTGAAATCATCAGGACGGATTGAAAGGTATCGGTGTATACCACGGCGGCTAGTCCACCGGTAATGGTAAAGCTGGTCGCCAGAGCCATCAGCGCGGTCAGGCTGATCCACAACGGCCAGCCGGTTATCTGGGAAAGGAGCAGACCGCCTGAATACAAGGCGCCGCCGAGCCATAAAATGACCGTCGTGAACAGGGCATAATAGGAAAGAAACGTCCGGCATTTTGCATCGAACCGGTGTTCGATGAATTCAGGCATGGTGGAAATTTTCGTCTTGAGGTAATGCGGCACGAAAACCATGGCCAGCAACATCAGGAACACCCAGGCCAGCCATTCAAAATTCGCCGCGACCATGCCCGATGTGTAGGCCACCGAACAGGAGGCGAGCATAAATGACGGCGAAACATTGGTGCCAAAAATCGAAAAACCGATATTGGCCCAAGACAAACTGCGGTCGGCGAGAAAATAATCAGACGATTCCTTTTTGTGGAAACTGATCCAAAAGCCCAGTCCGAGAACGCAGAGAATATATACCAGGACCACGAATAGGTCGACAGGCTGGATCGCGTTTTTAATTTCCAATCGAATTGCTCCCGTTGTGTAGAGGTTATTTCAGATTAGGCCTTTGATAGATAACGCCGGGACGGACCATTTCCGCGATGGAAAGACCGGCGAATCCGGTGGCAGAAACAGAGCAAGCAGCCCATGTCTGTAGGCTGTGTCCGCCCCACGGCACCTCCGCATCCTCCACCATGATGCCGAGACGCTGCGAAAATTCCCGAGTGCATAAGAATCGTTTGGCTATCGATACGAATCGGTCCACTGCCGGATCTTTTACCATCCGCTGATAATTCAAAAAAGCCAATGGCATGCCCGCTGTTTTGGAATTATTCCAGGCATCCTGCAAGGGCCACCAGGCGTTCTGACCCAGATGGACCAACAGCCCCTTATCGCCATGGATATTCCAACCGTACACTTTACCTATTTTTTCTTTCAGCGCTTGATCCTCCGTGTGATGATACACCATAAACAACCCATCGATATAGTAAAAGGCCTCGCCAAAATAGTGAACCGGTTGCGGCAGCACCAAGCCTTCTTTGGTGCCTGCATGATTGAACCAGGTCGGTCGACCGTCCTGATTCCAGTGATCCGTCATGAAATGGGCGGCTTTTTCAGCCACTTTTAGGTATTTTTTATCCTTTGTTTGAATAAATAGGGCGGTAAAGGCAGCCGCTTCAGTGGCTGTGGCAGTGCTATACTCCTCGGTGCGCGCCACCCCGCTCTCCATGGCGTTGGAAAAGCCGCCGGAAGGTTGCTGCCATTTAACGGCCCATTCATCGCAAAAGCGTTGCAGCGCTGCGCCATAGAGGCTTTTACGTGGTTCGGCAGCGTATTGGCAGGCCATTCCCAACGCCGTGGCGATGCAGCCGATATCCGCCAAGTTCATCCATTCATGCGCATAGATATCCTCGAACTCCTGCTGCGACAATCGAGCGGTCGGTTTGTTCCTGAATATCTGCTGCCAGGCGCCATTGGGCAGTTGTTCTTTCACCAGGCTGTCCATGATCCGAAAAACGATGTCGAGATATTTTTTTTCTCCCAATATATCATACCCGGCCAATAAGGCGCGAATGGGATAGGCCGAGGTGTACCAATAAAAATGGGTCCCTTTTCTGCCCGGTTCATAATCACCGAGAAAACCGTTGGCTAGTTGATGGGAAAGTAACCAGTCGCAGATCGTTCGCAGCGCTGTTCGAGCACATGGGGAGCCTTTGCGCAGCACCTCATCCACCGAGGGCAGGTCATCCGGAGGGGCGTGCTTGAAAAGTCTGCGCATGGCCTTGCCGGACTCCCCGGAGATAATAAGCCCGTTGATGGCAAACTCTTTCTCAGGCGCGGCTTGTAGGCGCAGGACCAGTTTTTGATTGCGGACCGTAGCCGGATAGGACCATTGCTGCGTTTGACCCGGAGCAAGAAGGACGTCTGATTGGACCTTTTCTTCCTGCAGATAAATATCAAACGGTCCCTTGGCCTCACGCGGATCGCCGAGAATGACGGTGATCTGATAGCGGCCGTTGTCCAGTCCGATCCAGAATTCGCCCTTAGCGCCGCCCACGAAATCGCGCCGCAGCGGGTCGTCTACGTCCATTCGTTCCACTTCGCGGACGTTGTCAATCCACAGATAACGCGGACTATGATAGACACGAGAGACCGCTGTGTAGCCGGGCGCGACATCCTGGAAGGCGCCGCCGAAATCAAAGCAATACAGCACCTCCTGACCCAGGCAGATACGAGAAGCCATTAAGGGGTAAGTTAAAAATATGAGCAGATAGTGCCATCGCATCGTCTATCTCTCCAGCTAATGGATGGAACGGTTCACCTTTGCGTCACGCCATGATTTTCGAATCAACAGCTCACCTTGGCTGGTGCGTCGAGGCTGGGGCAGGTCGAGCGCCGGACCGGAGATTTCGGCTTTGATAAAATAACGGTCCAGCGCATGGGCTAAATTGTTCGGTTTTTCCGGGATGGTGAGCCAATATTCCAGATAACGACCATATTTACTGAGCCGGCCATCCCAACGATCGGCAAAGACCGGCTGAGCTGATTCCTTCGTTGGACCGCACAGCAGGGTCACCGCTCGGGTATCGACTCCACTCGCTCCGTTCAAAAAGAACAGGCGGATGTCGTAGGCGCCCGCCTGTTGCACGTGTTCCGTGATATCGGCCCACAAGGCTACGTCCGCCGTTTCGGCAAAATCTTCCGTTTGCCATGCTGCAATGCGATGAAACCGATAGGCCGGCAAGGGATCGACGATCTGGCATGCTTCAGCCCAGGTCCGCAGGCGGCCGGCGATGGTGGCGGCGAAATCGACGCTGTCGCGGAAGCGATAATGCAGCGCCTCCTGTTCGACCGGATGGACCAAATTCCCCCAACCGATCATGGCGGCGGTCAGGTTCTGCGCCGTTACGTCCACGGCATCCAGCTGTTGCTGAATCGTTTTTGTTCGCGCTGCCGAAAGGGGCTGTTGAAAAGCATCGACAATGCTCTTTAGTTCTTTCACGAAAAGCAAAGTATGCAACACGCAACGGCTCTCCAGCAGCATGAGGGGCTCATCGGCCCGCTGGGCCAGCTCGAGGGCCTGTTGCGCCGATACCAAGTGATGATCCAGACTCGCTTTGTCGGGGAATTCGGCCAGGATGCCTTTCCCGTATTCTATGGGTTTCTCCGTGCTGAACAGCACACCGTCCTCGATGAAACCGTCGATGAAAACCTGACCGCCGGCGGCGAAAATCAGACTCTCGACCGTTCTGCTACCGGCCAGATGCCAGCCCGTCTGGCCGATGAGATCCGCCCAATCGGCGAACAGGCGTGGTTGCTTAAACTTGAGATGGGTCGCATACGCCTCGGCGAACTGACGCGCGCTGCGTCCGGAGCTGTTCCAGCTCCATTCGGCGGCGGCGGCGATGTTGAAATCGTAATAACCGTTCGCCGGCGTGGCGTAACCGCTGAAACCATGTAGGCTCTTTTCCACGAATTCCATCATGCGAGCCTTGATGAAATGCGGGCCGGTAAAGGGGAAAATGCTGCGCCAGGAATTGGTCAGCTGCGGGTAGACGCTCAGCCAATGGCCCGAGCGGGAGAATGATTCCAAAAGCGGGTAGATCATCGGCTCATGCGAGCTGTCATAGGTTTTCTGACCGGAATAGTAGGTGATGCGGGTTTCCGGAGTGATGGACGCCAAGACTTTGTCGTTGTCCAAGTAGCTGGCCTGTGACAGCAAAATCCGTAAATGGGCATCCGGGTGATCCGCACCGGCCTTGGCAAAGGCGCGCAACAAAGATTTGGTTTGAAGTTCAAAGCTGTTGTGGCCTCGGCAGAGCTCGCAGAAACAGGGGGAGGGCGATTCCGCCAACCAGGCGTTGATGTCGTGGACCTCCTCATAGGCCAGCAATTGACTCATCCAACCGGCGATGAGATCGATGGAGGCGGGATTCGAAAAACAGACCGCCGGTTGATAATCGGAGGGCAGCGGCTTGTTGGGTTCGGGCTTCGCGGCCGTGTTCGGATGATACGTAAAGAGCCCGGTTACAGCGAGCTGTTCCAGGTGTCTGATGATCGGCACGACCTTGACGCCAAGGCGCTTCGATTGGCTCAGAAAGGCGCGATCCAGGGTGGCGCTGGGCGAGCCGTCTGCCTGGAATCCCAGGGTCGCGTGTATTTCGATTTCGTTCATTTTTAGTTCGGCAATACTGTAACGATCGTGCGACAAGTTCCAACCCCACTCGCCGCGTTCTTCCAGATCAGGCCAATCGACAATCGTTACCTGGGGGATTTCGATGTGTCGATGGTTAAGGCTTGGCTTCAGCAGCTGATGCAGGGTTCGGGCTGCGTAGAGCAACCCGAGCGGCTCGTTGGCGACCAGGAGAAATCCGCCAAAGGCGCCGGAGGTCATGACCGGCTCGATAGCGTAGGCTTGATCCCGGTTGGCGAGTTTTGCCAATGCCTTGGCTAATTTGGCAGGACAATTTTTTCGATCGTGCGTCAGAATCAGCTTGATGGTAAAGCCCTGATCGCCTCCGGCAAACGGCTGCACGGTTTCAATGGCTGTCGCTATGCGTCCATCATCGCTATCCGTCGGGCGTAAGGTTATTTCATCCTTTGAAAAGACGCGGGATCCTGCCACGTTGATTTGTTTGGGCAAAGGGATCACTCTATTCGCCCATGCTTCGGTGACGGCATCCATGGCCGACACGGCGGCGGCAAAGAACAACAGGAGCAACAACAGAAATCGAAAACCGACGGCCATCCTATTTTGCAGCATTGGCGACAGACTCCTTTTATCGAAAGACGCATGCCTATGCCTTGGGTAAAGGCAGAGAAAACAAGCTGCACGAGCTTGACGCTCACCGTAGGTTTGTTCGACGGTTCACGGGCCCATGCTTTAGCAGGAACCATCATTTTTTGCAGCCGGACGAACTTTGTTCGATAGTCCTGCAATATAATGCAATTGCCCAAAATTGCCAACTTTTTCTTTCTTCAGGGTTGTCGACCGGCAATTTGGCGAGGGTGGATCAATTGCCGAGGATCAACAACAGCAGAGAACGAGGATGTCAGCCGGCTGGAGCGCGGAGGATTTCGACATTTTAATCTTGCCTTTTTTTATTGGTAATCGTATAATCCTATCATCAGCCGTTCACTGATGAAAAGGGACAGCGGGTCTATGGCCGCAAAATTTTTTTCTATTAGAGGATTCCGTACAATGAAAAATTTATTTGTCCTTGCGGGTTTGATCCTGTCCCTGATGGCTGCTGCGGCGGTTTTTCAATGCAAGCCGTCTGCAAGGATCACAATTGTCTATTCCCGTAATGCCTCATCCCTGGAAGAGTTCTCAGCAAAGGAACTGCAGCGCTATCTCTATCTCAGGTCAGGGATGCTGGCTGGAATCATTCAAAGCGACACCCTCCCCGGCCGATTCGATTATTGTCTGGCAGTGGGGTGCAAACATGCAGGGATTTTCCGCAAATGGCCGGATGCGGACAATTCGGCCGAACTGGCTGACGGTCTAAAGCCGGAGGAATATCTGATCAGGAGCTACCGGAAGCCGGACCGGCGGCTGTTTGTGATCGCCGGCGGAGACGGTCCGGGCGCCCTTTACGGAACCTATCGGTTCCTTGAACACACCGGTGTTCGCTACCAGATCGATGGGGACGTTCTGCCGGATGAAAAATGCGATCTGGAAGAGATTGAAGTGAATGAAACGGGCAAACCCAGGTTCAGTAAAAGAGGATTGCAGCCTTTCCATGATTTCAACGTGGGACCTGATTGGTGGAACCTGAACGACTATCAGGCGGTTTTGTCGCAGATGGCCAAGTTGAAATTCAATTTCATCGGTTTTCATACTTATCCGAGCTGGAACCCAGCGGCCGGCCCGGAGGCCAATGTCTGGATAGGGCTGCCGGAAGATGTGGACGACCAGGGCAATGTCATGTTCGGGTATGAGTCCGGAGTGGTCACCACGAGAAGGGGATGGGAGGTCAAACCGTTTCCCACCCGTGACTATGCATCCGGGGCCGGCCTGCTTTTTGAACAGGACGACTATGGTCCGGATTTCATGCTCGACTGCCTGGATTGGCCGAGAAATGAAACTGAAGCGACAGCCATGTTCAACCGCTATGGTGATTTGCAGAAAAAAGTATTCGCAAAGGCCGCTGAACTGGGCATCAAAACCTGTGTGGGTACCGAACTTCCGCTGGGCATACCTGAGATGCTCGCATCCAGGCTGAAGGCAAAAGGCATGAATCCGGATGATCCCCGAGTCATCGGCAAACTCTATGAAGGAACGTTTCTGCGCATTATGAGAAAAATGCCGGTGGATGTTTTCTGGCTGTGGCTGCCGGAGATATGGCTCAATTCAGAGCCCGGAACCCGGCGGGGCTGGGAGATTACCACTGAAGGAAATGTACTGCGGGATATTTCGTTGATCGATTCAGTCGCCCGGATCATGAGAACGCCCTTTTCTTTTGCCACCGGCGGATGGCGCCTGGGAACGGTGAAAGATCCCTTCTGGACGCACCGTCACACTCCGGCAAGCTGGGCCATATCCTCGATCAACACCAGTGTGGGAAGAGATCCGGTCGAAAAATATTATGCTGGAATGCCGGAAAGATCCCGGTGGGTGATCGGATGGGCTGAGGACGATGGCACAGCCGGCGCGCATTGCTGCACCGCCTGGGATCTTCAGCTCTGGACGGAACGGATGTTCACAAATTCATCGGATGCATTTCGCTATGGATGCGAAGGCATGATGGCCATTCACTGGCGAACCGCTTCCATCGCACCCAACCTCACCGCTCTTTCGCAGGCAGGATGGATGGTCAGCCAGCCGGACCGGCAAGATCTTGAGGACGCCGCTGTTGCCGCTGATATGAACCTGTTCTGGGAAAACTGGGGAAGGGGGACATTCGGCGCTGAGGCCGGCGCCAGAGCGGGACGCATCATGCAGAAACTCGACGGCTGTCATATCGCGATCAACCAGTTGATCGAAAACGGCGTCAAAACCACGGATCAGGACATTGAGGATCTTTTCGCCCCGCTCGGTGAATTGATAGCCCTGCGAAAAGAGATCAGCGGAACCGGCAATCTTTCCCGGTTTGATTATTGGATCAACTATCTCCATGCCAGCCGCCTGCGCATCAGCACCTGGATCCTCTCAGCCCGCCTGGATTCCATCATGACGCAAGCCGGCTCTATTCAGGATCACGAAAAGAAATTGCTGTTGGTCACGAACCAGGCCCTGCCGCTTCGAATAGCCCTGTCAAGGTCCTGGGAGGAGATGATCTCTGCTTTTGTCCATTGCGCGCGCTCTACAGGCGAAGTGGGCACTGTTTCCAGCCTTGAAAGCGGTAACAGGAAAAGAATCGTGTGCGCACACGACTCCACGATCGCCAGGATTATGGATTCATCGCTGCCGGCGGAGACGGCAATAAGAACCTCCTATGACGGTCCCCCGCGCCTGTTCGTATCATCCGTTTGCAGCCAATGGAACTCCGGCGAACCGATGGAGATAAGGCCGTTCGTGTTATCCTCGCAGGCAATCAGGAACATCAGTCTGTTATGGCGGCCGTTGGGCCAGGGAGGATTCAGAAAAATAAAAGCCAGCCATATTGCCCGCCATGCCTACCGCGTCATCGTTCCAGAGCCTGTTGAAGGCTGCGTGGAGTATTATCTTCGGGCTGAGCTCGCCGATGGCAAAACGATCCATCATCCGGTCACGGCGCCTGGAATGAATAGCACGGTGGTTTTCAGGAAATGAAATAATAGGCGAAATGAGGATCGAGGGGTTATAATCATGATTTTTCCGCTGTGCGCACTGATCCTGGCGGTGACGCGCTGGCTTTTCGGCGATTCCCTCTACGCCATCCGTTTCGTGCCCGATCTGGCCGGCGCCGGCGTGGTGGTTCTGTCCGGTTCCATGGCGCGCCTGCTGGGCGGAAAAAAATTCGCCCAGCTCCTGGCCGCTGCCGCGGCCGCGCTCTCCCCGGTC
>JAKJDB010000099.1 GCA_022706175.1 Candidatus Zhuqueibacterota bacterium
CGCCGATGAGGCCATCCTGGTCAAAGTGGGATTGTCTTTTGTCAGCATTGATAATGCCCGAGAAAATCTCGCTGCTGAAACCCCTGATTGGGATTTTGACCGCATCAGGGCGCAGGCGAGGGGCACCTGGAACAGCTATCTGAGCCGGGTCAAAGTGGAAGGCGGCAGCCGCGAGCAAAAGCAAATCTTTTACACAGCCCTCTATCATGCCTTCATCGCGCAGCAGATCTGCAATGACCGCAATGGTTGGTATCCCGGCATGGATGGCCGCGATCACAAGGCGGAGGGGTTCGATTTCTACCCCTCTTTTTTAGCCTGGGATACCTTCCGTTCCGAACATCCCTTGTTGACGATTTTGGCTGCTGAGCACGTCAAGGACATGCTCAAATCCATTGAAGCGAAATGCCGGGAATACGGCTGGCTGCCGTCGCAACATATCCGCAATACCTTCGGCCAGGGCATGGTGGGCGATCATCTGGTGCCGATCGTGGTCGATGCTTATCAGAAGGGCTTTCGCGATTTCGACGCCGACTATCTGTATGCCATGATGCGGAAAAAAGCGATGGATTTGCCGCCTGCGCCCATACCGCCGTCCGCCGCGCGCGCCGGCCTGGCTTCCTATCGAACGCTCGGTTATCTGCCGGCAGACAGGTACACCGAGTCCGTGTCCAGCACGTTGGAATTCAGTTACGATGATTGGTGTATTGCGCAGATGGCGCGGGCGTTGGGCAAGGAGGAAGATTATCGGCTGTTTATGCAACGGGCGGGCAATTATCGCACTCTGTTCGATTTTGAAACCCGATTCATGCGGCCCAGACTCCAGGACGGCTCCTGGCTGAAATCGTGCTCCGCTGAGCCGGAGAAGATGGAGGAGGCGGGACATTTCTATTATGACTGTTTTGATCCGTTATGGGTGGGCAGAAGGCCGTATCGCCATTACACCGAATCCAATGCCTGGCAGTACCTCTGGTTTGTTCCGCATGACGTCAGCGGCCTGGTGAAGCTCTTTGCCGGTCAGCAGCCCTTTATCCAAAAGCTGGATACTTTTTTTACCATGAGTCCGGAGATCACCGGCCCGAAGTACGTCGGCGTGGTCGGCACCATCGGCCAATATGTGCACGGCAATCAGCCGTCCCATCATGTGGCCTATCTCTACAATTACGCCGGCATGCCGTGGAAGACGCAGGAGATGGTGCGCCGGGTCATGGAGGAGCTGTACCGTACCGGGCCGGGCGGACTGTGCGGCAATGAGGATATGGGCTCGCTCTCCTCGTGGTATGTTTTCAGTGCCTTGGGGTTTTATCCGGTGTGTCCGGGAGATCCGCTCTATGCCATCGGCACGCCGTTGTTTGAACGGATGGAGGTGCAGTTGGATGCGGCAGATCCGAAAGCGGTCTTTACCGTTTGCGCAGAGGGGGTGTCGTCACAGAACCGCTATATTCAATCCGCCCGCCTGAACGGCCGGCCGCTCCATCGGCCGTGGATTCGTCATGAGGATATTCGGGCTGGGGGGAAATTGTTCTTCAAAATGGGGCCGAATCCGAACCAGGCGTGGGGGATGGATTAATCGCTATCTTTACCCGCTGCTTTTTTTACCACCAGAATCACCAGTTCGGCAAACAGATTGGGATGAAGGCCGGAGAGCGGCCGGCATTTGCCACGGTTGAGAGTGATCTGTTTGATGACTTGAATGCCCTCCCGGTGACATAGCAGGTTGAAATCGCGGATCGTGGGCAGGTGGATGTTGGGGGTATCGTACCACTGATAGGGCAAGCTCCGTGTCACCGGCATGCGTCCCCGGAAAAACAGCTGAAAGCGCGTGCGCCAGTAGCCGAAATTGGGAAAGCTGAGAATGCTGACCTTGCCTACACGCACCATCTCGCGCAAAATGACCAGCGGTTTGTGCACCTCTTGCAGGGTGCGGCTGAGAATGACGTAATCAAAAGAGCCGTCCGGGTAATCGGACAGGCCTTCGTCCAGATCCGCATGAATGACAGGCACGCCCCGAGCGACGCATTCGTAGATATGTTCGTTGTACAGTTCGACGCCGTGGCCGTCCACGCTTTTTTCGTGGATCAGCTTGTCCAGCAGTTCGCCGTCGCCGCAGCCGAGATCCAGCACGCGGCTGTTCTCAGGCACCAGGTCTGCGATCAGCTGCAGGTCGACGCGCAGTCGACAGGGAGGGGTCATCGCGCTGATTCCTCCTGGTAGACATGTCCGAGGAAATCAGCGATGATCTTCATCATGTGTGGATTTTCGATCAGAAAGGCGTCGTGGCCATAGGAGGAGGGTATTTCGCAAAAGGTCACGTTCTTGTGATTGATTTTCAGCGCGCGGACGATCTCTTTAGCCTGGCCGGTAGTGTAAAGCCAGTCCGAAGAAAAAGACAGCACCAGGAAGCGGGCGCTGACCTGGGCGAACGCTTTTTCCAAAGAGCCAAAGTCGCGCTGCAGATCAAAATAATCGATGGCTTTGGTGATATAGAGATAGCTGTTGGCGTCGAACCGTTTGATAAAGCTTTCGCCCTGATGCTGCAGATAGCTCTCCACTTCGAAATCGGTGCGAAAGTTGAATCCATAGGCCTCTTTCTGGCGCAGGCGCCTGCCGAATTTTTTCCGCATGGATTCTTCGCTCAGATAGGTGATGTGCGCCAGCATGCGGGCGACGGCCAGCCCTTTCACCGGTCTGCGCCCCTGCGAGGAATACTGGCCTTCGCACCAGTCCGCATCCGCATAGACGGCCTGGCGGCCGACCTCGTCAAAGGCGATGCCCTGTGCGTTCTGCCGGCAGGTGGTGGCGATGGGAATGGCGCAGGCCACTCGTTGTGGAAATTCGATGGCCCATTCCAGGGCCTGCATGCCGCCCATGGAGCCGCCGACTACGCAAAGCACCCTTTCTATGCCCAGATGATCCATCAGCCTGGCCTGGGCGCGCACCATATCGCCGACGGTGATCACCGGGAAATCCAGGTTGTAGGGTTTATTGGTGCGCGGATTCAGGCTGGTCGGGCCGGAGGAACCTTTGCAGCCGCCGATGACGTTGGAGCAGATGACGAAATAGCGATTGGTGTCGAACGGCCGGCCGGGCCCCACCATGTAATCCCACCAGCCGGGCTTTTTATCCGCCGCCGAATGCCGGCCGGCCACGTGGGCATCGCCGGATAGGGCGTGGGCGATGAGAACGGCGTTGGAGGCACGCTCGTTGAGCTCGCCATAGGTCTCATAGGCCAGGGTGATGGGGCCGAGGCGGCCGCCGCTGTCCAGCGGCATTTCATCGGGCGGTTCGGCAAAGGTGTAGTAGTGAGGTTTGACAAGGCCTACTGAATTATCGCTCATTTTTATCGCAACACAGGTTGGTTCCACGTTCAAGCCACCGGCACACCAGCAGCAAAGCTCGGCTGCATAAAAATACGCAAAAAAAATATCTTTTACAACCCTGTTGCCGCGTCGAACAGGCCGTCAAAGAGAGCTGTGGACAGATATCGTTCGCCGGAATCCGGCAGAATGACCACAATGGTTTTATCCTTGAATTCAGCCAAGCGGCTCAGTCGCGCCGCGGCCACCGCGGCAGCGCCGCTGGAGATGCCTGATAGAATCCCCTCTTCCCGTGCCAGGCGGCGCGCCATTTCAAACGCCTCTTCGTTTTCAACCTGTTCAACCCGGTCGATGACGCTCAAATCCAGCGTCTCCGGAATGAAGCCGGCTCCCAGACCCTGAATCTTATGCGGCCCCGGCGCCAGCGGCTGTCCGGCCAACTTTTGGGTGATGATCGGACTGGCCGCGGGCTCGACGGCAACGGAGAGCAGCTTTTTTTTCTTTTTAAGAAAACGGGAAATGCCGCTGATCGTGCCCCCGGTTCCGACGCCCGCCACCAGCACATCCACCTCTCCGCCGGTGTCATCCCAGATCTCCGGGCCGGTGGTTTTTTCATGAATGTGCGGATTGGCCGGATTTTTAAACTGCTGCAGCAGCACATAATGCTCGGGATCGCTGCGGTACATCTCCTCTGCTTTGGCCACTGCGCCGGGCATGCCTTTGGTTCCTTCGGTTAAAACCAGAATAGCGCCCAAGGCTTTGAGCACTTTGCGGCGTTCAATGCTCATGGTTTCCGGCATGGTGAGCGTCAGCTTGTAATTGCGCGCGGCCGCCACAAAGGCCAGCGCGATGCCGGTGTTGCCGCTGGTGGGCTCGACCAGTTCCTTGCCGGCGGTCAATAGGCCTCGCTTCTCCGCATCCCAAATCATCGCAGCGCCGATGCGACACTTGACCGAATAGGCCGGATTGCGGCCTTCAATTTTAGCCAGCACCAGGGCCTGTCCGCCATTGACCACTCTGTTTAATTTAACCAACGGAGTGTGTCCGATGGACAAGGTGTTATCTTGATAATAGGCAGTCATTGACAGACCTTTCATAGCAGGTCGCCGACAGAGTCGGCTCCTACAAGCGTTGCAACGATTGCTCCAGGTCCCAGAGAATATCGTCGATATTTTCCAATCCAACGGACAAACGCACCAATCCAGGTGAAACGCCCGCTTCCTTTTTCTGTTCGTCGCTCAGCTGCGAGTGGGTGGTGCTGGCAGGATGAATGGCCAGGCTTTTAGCATCACCGACATTGGCCAGATGTGAAAAAAGTTGCAAGCGGTTGATGAATTTTTCGCCGGCCTGGGCGCCGCCTTTGATGCCGAACACCACCATCGCACCAAAACCACAGTGGAGATATTTTTTCGCCACCCCATGGGTTGGATCATCTGCCAAGCCCGGATAGCGCACCCATTCCACGGACGGGTGCTGATGCAGAAATCGGGCTACTGCCATTGCGTTGGCGCAGTGGCGCTCCATGCGCAGCGGCAGGGTTTCAATACCTTGCAGGAAAAGCCATGCGTTGTCCGGTGCAATGCAGGCGCCGAGATTGCGCAGCGGCACCAGTCGCAGCCGCATGATGAAAGCCAGGTGATTCGCCTCGCCCAGATCATGGGCATAGCGCATGCCATGGTAACCCGCGTCCGGTTCATTAAACAGCTTGAATTTGGGGTCTGTCCAATCAAAAGTCCCGCTGTCCACCACCAAGCCGCCGATGGCCGTGCCGTGGCCGCCCAGCCATTTGGTCAAAGAGTGGCAGACGATATCCGCGCCATGCTCAATGGGTTTGAGCAGATAGGGCGTGGTAAAAGTGGAATCAACCAGCAGCGGCAAATGATGGCTGTGGGCGATTTCAGCAACCGCTTCAATATCGGTGACCCCCAAGGTCGGATTGCCGATGGTCTCCACGAACAGAGCTCGCGTTTTTTCATTGATCGCTGCGCTGAAATTTTTCGGCGCAACCGGATCGACAAAACGAGTTTGAATGCCGAATTGCGGCAGAATGGTGTCGAACATGGTGTAGGTGCCGCCGTACAAATTGTTCGCTGAAACGATCTCATCGCCGTTGGAGCAGATGTTGATGATCGCATAGTAAATGGCCGCTGTGCCGGAAGCGACTGCCAGTGCAGCAGCGCCGTGCTCCAACGCAGCCATGCGCTGTTCCAGCACCTCTTGCGTGGGATTGCCCAATCGAGTGTAGATATAGCCGGCCTCTTTGAGCCCAAACAGATTGGCAGCGTGTTCTGCGTTTTTGAAAACATACGAGCTGGTTCGGTGCACCGGCACAGCCCTGCTCAATGTCGCCGGATCCGGACTTTGGCCGGCGTGCAAGGCCAGGGTTTCAAAAGCAAATGTATGGTCAGACATGAAAACCTCCTCAGGTCCGTCAAATATGATAGTGAATAGCGGTTTGTTGTTCCTGAATCTCTCTGGTGCGTTGCATGATCTGGCTAAAAGTGACCTGATCCACGATGCCTGTGATCGCGTCCGACACTTTTAGCCAAATCTCCCGAAACGCACAAGAGGACTCTTCCCCGCAAGAACCGTCGTGTTTAGGCCGGCTGCATGCGATGGGCTCCAGCGGACCCTCCAACAGCCGCAGCACCTGGCCTACCGTGATCTGATCCGGAGGCCGGCGCAGACGGAATCCGCCGCCCAGGCCTCGTTTGCTTTCAACCAGTCCGGCGCCCTTGAGCACCAGCATGATCTGCTCCAGGTATTTGACCGGTATATTCTGACGTTGCGCGATATCAGTGATTGGAACAATATCGTCGCCGGCATACCGGAAGCAGAGGTCCAATATGGCCTTTAGGGCATAGTCGCCTTTGTAGGTAATTTTCATAGGTCTCTAAATAATATTAATATGACCATATTACTTATATTTTAAAACAAATACAAGTGTTTTCTTCAGCCGGAGGCAGACCTGAACATGCGATCCTGGCGCGGCCGTTGTGCTGATGCGGGTGGTTCGGCTCTGCGGCTGAAAAAGAAAATAGATTTATAATAGAAAATTGTGTATGTTATTAGCAAAGGACTATCAGCGGGAGAAACGTGATGAATGAAATAATTCGTGCTCCACGCGGCAGCCGATTGAGCTGCAAGGGCTGGGTGCAGGAGGCGGCTCTGCGCATGCTGATGAACAACCTGGATCCGGAGGTCGCCGAGCGTCCGCATGAGCTCATCGTCTACGGCGGCACCGGCAAAGCGGCGCGGAACTGGGAGTGTTATCATGCGATCGTCGATTCGCTGAAAAGGCTTGAGAATGATGAGACGCTGCTGATTCAGTCCGGCAAACCGGTGGCGGTATTCAGAACGCATGAAAATGCGCCGCGGGTTTTGATCTCCAACGCGCTGCTGGTGCCCCGATGGGCGACCTGGGATGAATTCCGCCGGCTCGAGGCGTTGGGCCTGACCATGTACGGTCAGATGACCGCGGGCAGTTGGATTTATATCGGCAGCCAGGGGATTCTGCAGGGCACTTTTGAGACCTTTGCCGCCTGTGCGGAAAAATATTTCAACGGCTCGTCGCACGGCCGGTTTATTCTCACCGCTGGTCTGGGCGGTATGGGCGGCGCTCAGCCTTTGGCAGCGACCATGAACGGCGCGGTGTGTCTGTGCGTCGAGGTGGATCGTCATCGCATCGAACGCCGGCTGCAGACCCGTTATCTTGATCGGCTGTGCACCGAGCTGGATGAAGCCGTGGATTTGATGCAGGAAGCAAAAGCGCAGCAACGACCGCTCTCTATCGGCCTGCTGGGCAACGCCGCGGACGTGCTGCCCGAGATCGTCAGCCGCGGCATTCTTCCCGATGTGGTGACGGATCAAACCTCTGCGCACGATGTTCTCAACGGTTATGTGCCGCACGGCGTTGTGTATGAGGAGGCGTTGCGTCTGCGGGATCGAGATCCGGAGCGATATAAACACATGGCGCGGCAGTCCATCGTTCGCCATGTTCAGGCTATGCTGGAGCTCAAGGCCCGCGGCGCCGTCGTGTTCGATTACGGCAACAACCTTCGCGGCGAAGCGCTGGCCAATGGGGTGACGCGGGCGTTCGACATACCCGGCTTTGTGCCTGAATTCATTAGGCCGCTGTTCTGTCTGGGCAAGGGACCGTTCCGTTGGGTTGCGCTCAGCGGGGATGCGGAGGATATTCTGGCGACCGACGCGGCCCTGCTCAAGACCTACCCGGAAAATCTGGCGCTGAACCGGTGGATCAGCAGAGCGCAGCAGCAGGTGGCGTTTCAGGGACTGCCCGCGCGCATCTGCTGGTTGGGATATGGCGAGCGGAGCCGTGTGGGCAAGCTCTTTAACGATCTGGTGGCCTCCGGCGAGGTTAAAGCGCCGCTGGTGATCGGCCGGGATCATCTGGATGCCGGGTCAGTGGCTTCGCCTTATCGCGAGACGGAAGGCATGGCCGACGGCAGCGATGCCATCGCTGATTGGCCGATTCTGAATGCGCTGCTCAATGCAGTGTCCGGCGCCGGCTGGGTTTCAGTGCATCATGGCGGCGGCGTGGGCATCGGTTATTCGATCCACGCGGGAATGGTCATTGTCGCGGACGGCAGGCCTTCGACGGCCAGGCGGCTCGAACGGGTTCTCACCGTTGACCCCGGATCGGGCGTGGCCAGGCATGCCGACGCCGGATACGAGGAAGCCGAAAGGTTTGCCCGGGCCAAGGGGATTCAGATTCCCATGGCGGG
>JAKJDB010000865.1 GCA_022706175.1 Candidatus Zhuqueibacterota bacterium
GGGCGGGCCCAGTTTGCTTGGCGACGAGTCTGCATGGGGCGCCAAAATGTTTTTTATAAAAAAACCATAGAGGATGCCTCTGGTGGCTCCGTAAAAAGTCAGCATGCTTTGTGAGGTGGTGACCGGTCGGCTCCGGGTCAGGTAATAGGGCAGGGTGAAACCGGCGGCGCCGACCAGCATATAGGCTGCGATGACCTGGCGGTCCTGCTCGAGGTCGAGCAGAGAGGGGACCGCCCAGCCGTAAAAGCTCAGCCCCATCAAGGTCTGGCCGACGATCAGTCCGGTGCGGCCGGACTGGTCCATAGCCGCCGGCCGGCCGAATCTGAACAAGCGTTCACTCAGATCCAGGCGAAACGCCTGCAGCTCCGTGGCGGAATGGCGACTCCGGTTTCTGGTCAGGAAGCCTTTTTTTTGATAAGCGACTTCGAGAATGAACGTCGAATCGTTGCTGTGAAACCATTTGGCGGAAAGAAAGTTTTCCACCTCCGAAAACAGGCCGGTACGGCTCCTCAGGTCAGGAGTGATCTCCAGCATTGTTCCGGAGGTATCCACCGCCACCTGGGTTTCCACTTGGATCAGCTGCGCCTGCAGGCAGGCGGCGGCTATCAACAGCAGCACGAGTACTCTCATCATCGACTCGATGGTTATCGAACCATCCGGTTCATCGGCTTAAAAAGTGCGGCGGCAAGAAGCCAGCGGCGATCTCTCTGATGGCATTTTGAACAGCCGCAACGCGGACGTAGATGGGATTCACCGCTTTGTTCTGCTCACAACTTGCCGCTGTTCCGGCAGAGTTCTTGCATGTTAAAGTTGGGATAGAGAATGTCGTTGACTTTTTCCACCATGATCGGCTCGGCCAGATTGAATGAAGCCTTGAGACGGATATCCTTGCAGGAAGCGCCGATGCGCGCTTCATAACTTCCGGCTTCAGCCACCCAGGCGCTGACTCCGCTTTGAAAAGACGCCAGGGCGTGGGGATCCAGTGTGAAGGTGATTCGCTGCGACTCGCCGGGCTGCAGCAATCTGGTTTTAGCGAATCCTTTCAGCTCCTGAACGGGCTTTTCCATCTTTTGCTGCGGAGCGGCGAGGTAAAGCTGTACCACCTCTTTGCCTGCGGTTTTGCCGGAATTCCGCACCGTCACCGTGACCTGCAGGGTCTTGTCAAAATTCGCGCCGCTCAGCGTCAAGTCCGAATACTCAAAGGTGGTGTAGGAGAGGCCGTAGCCGAAGTCATAGGCGGCCGGCTTTGCAAAAGTGTCGTAATAGCGATAGCCGACATAGATGCCCTCTGTATAGAACGAATTAACCGGATTTTCCGCCGGTTCTCCGGGAAAGGAGGCGGCGGATGGCACGTCTTCGTATTTGAGCGGAAAGGTATCCGGCAGTTTTCCGGAGGGATTGATTTTGCCCTTGAGGATATCGGCCACCGCATGGCCGCCTTCCTGTCCGGGTTGCCACGCCAACAGAATCGCGTCCGGGTGATCTCTCCAGCTGCTGGTCTCGCACACGCCGCCTACATTCAGCACCACCACTACTTTTTTGCCCGCGTTGTGATAGATCTCGCACACACTTTGCACCAGTTCCTGTTCGAGGCTGGAAAAGGGCAGATAGCCGTTCTCATAG
>JAKJDB010000866.1 GCA_022706175.1 Candidatus Zhuqueibacterota bacterium
TCACGATCCCGCCAGCTGGGGCCTGGATATCGATGACTGGGATTGGAACGCCGGCGTCGGCCTGGTGGCCATCTCTGATTATTACGAGCGAACTCAAAAGCCCGAGGTGCTGGAATTTCTCTCCGGCTGGGTCGCTAAAAACAAACACCAGTGCGCCAAGAAGGACCATGTAAACTATTTAGCGCCGCTGGCCATCTATCCCGACATGTATCAGCGCACTCAGGATCCCTATTATCGGGACATCGCCGTCGACTATGCGGACTGGGTTTTGGCCTCGGCCGGCAGATCCAAAGAGGGTGTTTTCTTCCATGGTAATTCCGTTTCGGACGAAGTGTGGGCAGACACGGTGTTCATGGCGCTGGTGTTTCTCTCCCGCACCGCCAGGCTTACCGCCAATCAAACCATGGCCCGGGAGGTCTACTTTCAGCTGCTGTCCCATCTGCAACTGCTGCAGGACGAGAAAACCGGCGTTCTCTATCACGGCTGGCATTGTGTGCACAAAAATTTCATGTCCGGCGCCCTGTGGACCAGGGGCAATTCCTGGATCGTGATCGGCGCTCCCTTTATCATGGAGGCCATCGGTGGGTTGGTGCCCATGCCGGATGAAATTCTCACCCGGTACAGAAAACTGGTGGACGGCCTTTTGAGTTTTCAGGCGGAAAACGGACTGTGGCACACGGTGATGACCCGTCCGGATTTCTATCAAGAGACCTCCGGCAGTGCAGGCGTTGCCGGAGGCATCATGAAAGCGATTCGGCTGCACATGCTCGACGCCGGTTATCAGGCCAAGGCACTCAAGGCCATGGAGGGCGTTGTGGCGCAGATCGACGCGGAGGGCGCGGTGCAGGGCGTGTCCGGCGGAACACCCATCATGCCGACCATCGATGCGTACGGCAAATTGACCCGCTACCCGACGCTCTATGGCCAGGGACTGACGCTGATGATGCTCTGTGAGTATCTGCATGGACAGCAGTCGGCCTGAGCGGCTGTAGGTTTTTTCCTTACATTATTCTTCATTCAAAACGATCGGTAGAAAAAATAGTGACCTGTCGCCGGGCGAGGGGCGCGCACCTACGCCCTTTGCCTGAATGGCGATGGGATCGTTCGGAAAATTTCCCTACTCTCCCTGGAGGCTGTTGCATGGATTCCCCTTTGCCCCTTCGCATCGGCGCGCGCGCCCATGATTTCGGTTGTCTCGCCGCGGCGGATCTCGCTGCAAAAATTGCCGCCATAAAGATGAGCTGCGTGCAACTGGCGATCGGCAAGGCCATTGCCGGCGTCGATCTGAAACCCGGACTGCTGAATCCAGGACTCGCTTTTGACATCGGCCAGGCGTTCCGCAAGTGCGACGTGCAGATCGCGGTTTTGGGCTGTTACGTGAACCCACTGTATCCGGATCCGGAAATACGCCGTTCGCTGCTCGGCCTTTTCAAGGAGCATCTGCGCTATGCCCGCGATTTCGGCAACGGCCTGGTGGCTCTGGAGACCGGATCGCTTAACGCCGATTATTCGCCCCATCCGGACAATCAGAGCGAGGCGGCGTTTCAGCAGTCGCTGGCCGGCATCGCCGAGTTGGTGGCGGAGGCGGAAAAGTTCGGCGTCATCGTCGGCATCGAAGGCGTC
>JAKJDB010000100.1 GCA_022706175.1 Candidatus Zhuqueibacterota bacterium
CCATTCCCGTCCACCCATAGGAGCCGGACAGGAGATGAGAGCTGCGGTTGGCGCTCTGCACGCTGCCGGTGACCACAATTCCCAGTTTAGATACATCATCGCCGTTGCGGAAGAAACGATTGCTGTAGGAGACACTTCCCTTATAGTTGCCATAGTCGTCGGCAAGCTGGCCGTAACCGCCGAACATGCGAATGGTAGCCTGCGCGCCTTCCGGGGCTTTTTTCGTGATGAAATTTACGCTGCCGCCGATGGCGTCGGCATCCAAATCAGGACGCAGCGCTTTATAAATTTCAATGCCGGCCAGCACGTCAGGAGAGATCATGGTCAAATCCACCGAACGGTCATCCGAGGCCTCGGGAAGCCGTTCGCCGTTCACCGAGACTGCGCTGAATCGCGGCGACAAGCCGCGAACAACCACCTTCTGGCCTTCACCGGCGTTGCGCTGAATGGCGATGCCCGGCAATCGGCCCAAGGATTCTGAGGCGTTCTGATCCGGCAGTTCCTGAATCTTGTCCTTGGAAACCACATTGACGATCGTGTTGGAGCGGATCTGCTGGTTGATGGCAGCGGCCTGACCTTCTTGTTGCGCTGTGACGGTCACATTATATTTTATTTTGTTGACGTCGAATTGGAGCTTGATGTCCTTTTGCAGAGTTTCGTTGGGTTTGAGGGCGATCGGCAGTTCAACGGTTTGATAGCCGATGTAGGTTACACGGAGCACATTCTCTCCGGCCGGCACTTGCAGGATGCGGTATGTACCGGTCAGGTCCGAGATAGCGCCGATGGCGGTTCCTTTAATGAGAATATTGGCCCCTGGAAGCGGCTCCCCGGTGTTTTGGTCACGAACCACACCGACCAGGGTGCCTGTATCTGCGGCGTGCAACACCGCGGGCCCGAGAAAAGGCGACAACCAGCCTACCCAGAGTAAAAGAGTGCAGAGCACACCCCGGGCCAATGGAACACTTTTCATGAGAACATCCTCCATTTTATCCATGGACGGGACCACGGAATCCGCTATCCCCGGCATCATGGGTCATAGAGTAGAAAAAACCCGGTCGAATATACAACCTTGGCCTGTTTGATGCTGGTCTGTGGATTAAAAATTCTGGTCTGTCGGTTAAATACAGCCGCGAGCACGGTCGTTTTGCGGTCCGAAATGAAGGGGGATATAAGCCCGCAGGCTTAAAGAATTGTAACTATTTGTTTTGTTTCATATAAACCGATGGGGGTATGCCAAATTGTTTTTTAAACAGTTTGGTAAAGTGGGAAGAATCCTTGAAACCAACCTGATAGGCCACTTCGGTGACCGTCAGTCCCGATTCTTTGAGCAGCTGCGCGGCCCGTTTCAGCCGCATAGAGAAGATGAACTCCTGCACCGAAAGATCGGTCAGCGCTTTGAGTTTGTAATACAGCCCAACGCGGCTCATGCCGATGTCTCTGCTGAAGGATTCCACATCATATTCCGGATCCTCCAACTTGCTTTCGATGAGGCTGATGGCGCGGCGAAGGAATTTTTCGTCTGTGGAAGTGATGGTAATCTCTTTCGGCTCGACGAGGATCTGTTTGGCGAAACGCTCGCGCAAAAGTTGGCGGGATTGAATCAGATTGCGTGCACGAATCTGCAATTCTCTGGTGTGAAAGGGTTTGGTGATATAGTCATCAGCCCCGGTCTCCAATCCCTCTATTTTATGCACAGTGGAAGAACGCGCGGTCAGTAAAATGATCGGAATATGGCTGGTTTCCGTTCTGCTTTTGCACTCGCGGCAAAAGGTAATTCCGTCCATGACCGGCATCATCACATCGCTGATGATCAGATCCGGTTGGTGCCGGGTCGCCAGCGACAGACCCTCACGGCCGTCTCGCGCCTCGACGATGCGATAGGTCGCGATTAGATCGTTGCGGATATATTCGCTCATGTCCGGATTGTCTTCGATCAGAAGGATGAGCGGTTTTGTCGAGGCTTCGACTTTGCCGGATTCCGGGCCGGAGGGAATGTGCGCCTCCGCAAACACCGTTGCCGCCGGCTGAAGCGGCAGCTGCACCTGAAAACAGGTCCCTTGGTTTGGTTCGCTTTCGATCTCAATGTGGCCCTGATGCAGGGCCACCAGCTCTTTGACCAGTGCCAATCCGATCCCCGTGCCTCCGCGGTGAACATGGCCGGCGTCCTGTGATTGATAAAAACGGTCAAAGATTTTAGGCAGCTCTTTGGCCGAGATGCCGATGCCGTTATCGTGAATCGTCAACTCTAGCCGATAGGCGGCGTTCGAATGGCGCGTCTTTTCCATGGGCGACGGATTTGTCGAAGAGCCGGCGGAGACAGCGCTCGCAGACAGATCGACCTTGCCATGGGCAGCGGTAAATTTAAACGAATTGGAGAGCAGGTTGTAGAGAATTTTCTCCAGTTTGTCAGGATCAAAGGAGGCCATGAAAATTTTAGGATGTGTTTCAACCCGAAATGCAATCTGTTTTTCTTTGGCGATATTTTCAAACATCGCCGCTGTTTTGGCGATAAATCCCATCACATCGTCTTGAATGGTCTCCAAATGAAGGTGGCCGGCCTCGATTTTCTGGAAATCCAAAAGTTGGTTGACCAATCGCAGCAGCCTTATGCTGTTGCGTTCCATCCTATCCAGCTGATCCCTCCAGGTGCTTTGCGGTCCCAGGGCGCTCCGCATCTGCTGCAGAGGGCCGATTAACAGCGTGAGCGGCGTTCTGAATTCATGCGAAATATTGGCGAACAACCGTATTTTGGCCTCTGAAAGCTCCCGGATGATTCTGTTGCGATGCAGCAGCCTCAGGGTGAAAACGAGAATAATCGCCATGAACAGGCCCATGAGGCTGATGAACCACAACTGCTTCCATGTCGGTGGAATGACGGTAAAAGAAACGCCGGCGGGAGTCGGATCCACATTCATATCCATATCCCGGGCCCTTACCTCAAAGCGATGTTTGCCGTGGGGTACGGATAAAAAGAGTTCGTTGCTTTTCTCGGTGAAAGCGGACCAGGCGTTCTGGTCCATGCGGTAAGAGTACTGCAGTTTGTGATCCGGAGTGGATTTCCACGGATCCTGACCGATCCAGGAGAGCAGCACATTGCCCGGTTGAGAGATTTTATCCTGGGCGAAGGTCAGCCTGGTTTCCGGCGGCTGTCGATCCGGTTGATAGCGAATGACCTGATAGCCGTCTTGGATTTTAAAAGCGGCCGAGGCGGCATAGAGCGCACGCCGATTCCAGGATCTGGAACGCTGGTTTATCCACAACGCGCCGTCCTGCGTCAGGCACAGGCTGCCGCCCGTGCTGGTCATTTTTATGTGCGCGGGAAATACGCCGGCCACCCAGCTTTGACCGTCGTAATGGCAGACATCCTGATCAGTGGCCACCCAAACATCGCTGTCAGATTTGGCGAACAGGCTGATGATGGTGTTGCTGGACAGGCCGTTTTCCGCGGTAAAGTTCGTCCATTGTTTACTTTTGCCATCCCATCGAAACAAGCCGTTTGAGCGCGTTCCGAACCAGAGATCGCCCGCCGCCGTTGTGTGAATACAGTCGATAAAGTTTTCTACAAGCCGCCTGGGTTCGTTGAGCCGGTTGCACCGGTCGGTTATCGGATCGAGAGAATACAGACCCAATTGTCCGATCCATAACCGTCGGTCTGCTGTTTGGCCGATGCCATACACGCCGCCCAGGGAAAAGGAGTGGTCAAAGTAGTGATATTCATAGGCAAGACCGGAGGATGCCGCTTGGTCATCCTCGATGATGTGGATCAATCCGCCCCTGAAATTCCGTTGGCTGAAGATATCCGCATCCACCGACGAGCCCAGCCAGATCGAGCCATCTTGATCCTCAAGCACCGCGCGGTAATCGATGCCCCAGGACACTTGGGGGTGCAGATGCCGTTGCCAGCGATGACCGTCGAACAGGGCGGTCGCGGCGGTTAGTTGATGGCTGCCTGCGGCCCAGACTTTACCCGCACGGGTGATCAAAACGGTCACCGGTGTATCCATCAGGCCGTCTGAGACGTCAAAGGCGCGCCATTGTTTCATCGTCCTGTCGCAGCTGACGATACGCCCATCATAGCTGAGGAACCACTTGTCCCCACGAGCGGTTTCACCCTGAAAGTTGAGTCCCTGAAACGTTGTCCAGCGTGGAGAGGATAGATCCACCCGCCAGACTTCGCCGCCCAATCCGCCGATCCACAGGTGGCGATCCCTGGTTTCGTAAAGAAATAACCGGTTGGCCGGAATGGGAAAATCGATGGCGTCATAGATCGCCCAGCGACGGTCTTTCAGAGCATACAGGTGTTCCAATCCGCCAATCCACAGGGTTCCGTCCTCGGTGACGAGGAGATCGGTGTGGATGTTGTCGACACCAAACTGAATGCCGAGATCAAACTCTTGCCATGTGCGGCCGTCGAACAGACACAAGCCGCGATGACTCTGCTGGCTGGCGACGACCAGATTTCCGCGGTGTTTGATCAGGCAGGGGAATTCAGCCTGTCGAAATCCTGATTTTTCATCCCAGGAGTGCCAATGCGGGGTTCCGGCAGTTGACTTTTCATCCGGGTCAAATCGATAAATGCGGCCGTCGGTCAATCCCAGCCAAAGACGTCCCGGTACTTCCTCATACAGGGAGTAGACATTGAACAGCGGCAGAGAATCCAGCGTTGAATTCGCAAAGCCGGGCGCTTTCTCTCTGTTGAAATAGACGCCATCGCTGCGATACAAAATCATCGCATCGTTCTTTAATCGCAGAGCCCCTTGGTGGGTCCCAATCCAAATGCTATGGTCGTAGGTTTCGAGGATGGGGAATCGGTTATTCGGATAGTCCGAGGTATCGGCCAAGTCCAGATGGATGGGCAAGATCTTCCAGGCATCGTTGAAAAATCTGCCGACGCCTTTGGGCGTACCCGCATAGATGGTTCCATCGTGGGCTGCGCACAGGGCCACCACCGGCTCGTTTTTCCACTGCTGGTTCACGACATGAAACTTCCACTGCAACCCGTCATAAGAGAGCACGCCGCCGTTAACGCCAAACCATACGGTGCCGGAAGAGTCTTCAACCATGCACCGGTACCCTTTGCCGCTGAGCTCTGGAATGAGTTGCCAGCGATAAGGTTCAGTGAGGGGATCGGCAAAACGGGGAGTGAACGGCGCCGCTCCCAGGCAAGGGGTGCACAGGATGGCCACAGCCAGCAGGCACAGCGAACGCAAAACGTGCACCGGCCGAAGGAATGCTGATGTGCGGCCGTTCGGCCGGGCTGCACCTACACCCGGTGTCCACGCGTCTATGTTATGCCCCAGCGTCCTGCTCATCATTCCGTTCACCCATCCTGCAAACGTATCTTGGCGTCGGCCGAGAACTGCTGGCCGACGGCCGGCCTTTCAAGAAAACTAGTCGATTCTGGAAATTTTCACGGTTCCTGCCGGCTTTCCGTTCGCAATATGCACTGCCAGCGTTCCCGGCTCATAGACCGTCACATCCGCCGGCCGGCCGTTGTACGTCGCCCGATAGGCATAATGGGGATTCATGCACACCAGGATTGTGGAGCGGCCGGCCGGCCGTTCGCTGTAATTCATCAGATGGAGGATCAGTTCACTATTATCCTGGTTAAAAGTCTTTTTGTCGACCCACAGATCATACCCCGTGGTGACATGGCCTGTCCGGTAGTACGAGGAAAACCAGGAGAGCACCGGGGCGGAGAGCGCGCCGAATTGATGCCAGCCGGCGCCGCGGCCGGTCTCGATGATAAAATGCTCCATGCAGTGGTAAGAGTTTTCCACCTCTTTTTTCCACACCTCCAAACCCGTGTGCGCGATTCTGCGCGCCAGCTCCGCTTCATCGAGATCGAGCAGCCGTTTCCAGAAGAACCACTGATGCGGCATCCAGACGGTGCCGTTCCAATAGCCATCCTTGCGGTAATAGCCGGCGGACTGGTCCACAGCGCTCAATCCGATCCAGGACCATATTTCGCCTTCGCTGCGCAAGTGGTGAAGAATGCGCCGGCTCTGATCGTCCGTGCAGATGCCGGCGACCAGCGGGTAGCAGCCGTCCAAGCCTTTGTTGAGATTTTCTCCTGTTTCGGTGCGAAGCAGGCGGATGGGCTGGCCGGTTTCGTCGTGAACCACGTAGCCGAAATAACCGGCCTCCTCATCCCAGGCATTTTTCTGAATCGCTGCGCTGAACATGCGAATGTCCTGCTCATAGCTGCGCACATCGTCTTTCAGGTTCAAGGCCTGGGCCGCCATTTTGAGAATTTTCGCGCTGCGTATGCAGTGGGAAGTGCTGACCATGGGCGCCACCGTGGCCTCCAGGCGCTCGGCGTGCACATACTTTTGCGGCGGATAGTCATCCCAGCCGCCGGAGTTGTAGAAATAATCCCAGGTTTTGGTCAGGTTCGATTTCAATGTCCGCGTGGTGGAGCTGCCGCTGTGGCCGGCCATGAAGAGATAATATTGTTTCAGACGCGGGTAGAAATTGCGCAAAAGCTCTGTGGATTGCGTGCGGTTCCACAGATCGAGGAACAGGGACATTTGCACCGGCACTGGCGAGCCGTGATGGATAAAGGCGGACTGGCTGCCCGGCGGCGTCGTGTAGGCGTTCAGATTTTCAATGGCGCGCCGGGTGTCCAGCTCCAGCAATCCCAGTCCGATAAAGCCGGAATCCCAGGTGTACAGACAGTCCCACCAGCGGCCGGGGGCGCTGTGCCTGATGTAGCTTTTTTGCGTATACACCGGATAGACCACATTGGTCAGCAGCGTGGCGGCCATGCGCTCCTGACTGAAAACGTATCGATCGCCGTCGCTGCCGGAGGAAAGATCGGCGAGCCTCATCCGGTTTTCCTCATAAATTTTCTCAAAGGATTCCATCTTTTCGGCGTAGCGGGTTATCTGAGCTTCAACCTCCGCTTTCGTACCGGTGCAGACGACGCTGTATAGAGTTTTCTTTGAATGGGGGGTCAGGCGGATGGGACGAATAAAAACGTTGGTGAAGTGGCCTTTTCCCTCACCGTAAAATTTGGTCAGCACATGGTCGTTGGCCATGCGACGGAAAAAAATATCCAGATCGCGGCAGAAAAATTCCCGCACCTGAACGTCAGCGCTGAACCAGAGCAGCCCATAGTAGTGGTCGATGTCTTTATACTTGAGCACCAGGCTGTTGGGCGCCGGTCCTTTCTGAATATCCGGGATCGGGTCCCACTGGATCGTAACAAAGCGGACGTCGCCGGCCGCTGTGCGGGGCGTGAGACAAAAGCCATCCATCTCGATGGACCGGCCGCCGAGCGAGGTGAAGGAGAGCACATGCTTTCCTTCGTTCACCGCTCCCACCGGCACCTGAACGGTGGTCAAAGAATCCGCGCCCGGGCAGATCACTCGGCCCTGAAAGACGCCATCCATCTGCAGGGTCAGCGATTCTCCTTTTTTCATGCGATAGCGCAGAATCAACACCGCGTCGCTGCAGCTTTGGTCTACGGTAACGGTGTAGCGAACCTGATCCCCCGCATGACGGCCGAAGCCCTGTCCCACGCCCGAACCGCCGACAAAACCGTGATCCCTGACCTCTTTGTACCATTGGCCGTCATACACCAGTGTTTTCTGCGGCTCATGGTCCTGGGTGTTGATCCGGTCATAGTCAATCGCACGAATCCAGTTGATCCGGCCGGCAGCCTGAACCACCGCCGGATGAATCGGTGTGTCCGGCTGATAGGGCTTGAGGGAAGGGAAATGCAGCGAGGCCATCAGATGGAGCACGATGCTCTGCTCTTCCGCGGTCTGATTCACGCAGTCCATGCGGACCAGCCGGGCCTGATCATCGAGAGAGGAATAAGAGATGTCCGCATAAACCTGGTCTTTCCATTCCAGTTCATGACGAAAGGAAAAGTAGCGCAGATCGGGCGAAGCTTCCCAGGGATGAAAGCCGGACTCAAAAAAAACGTTGGGCACGTCGACCTTGCGGCGGTAAAAGCCGGGGAACACGCTGAGGTCGAAGCGAATGCCTTTTTGCGCATTTGGGATATGGGAGAGGCCGATGTATTTTTTAGTATA
>JAKJDB010000867.1 GCA_022706175.1 Candidatus Zhuqueibacterota bacterium
CATTCATGATTGGATGGGAAACATCCTTTCTTACCTCGTCTAACATCGGGCCATCACTTCTTCTTGCGCTCGTCGATGTCTCCCGGATAATTCATGGCCTCCGTGCCGCGTTCGCGCGTCCGGATGCGGATGACATCCTCCACGGGCGTTACAAAAATGATGCCGTCGCCCGGCTCGCCCGTATAGGCGGATTGAAGAATCGCCTCAATGGCGGCTTCAAGGTTGCGTTCGTTCAAAACAATGTTGATCTGAATTTTGGGCAGGAGATTGACCTGATAGGTTCCGGCCCGCCCGACCAGTTGAACGCCTCCCTGCCGGCCGTGCCCCCGGACTTCAAACAGACTGAGCCCCACAATGCCTATCGCACTGAGGCCGTCCATAACGTCGTTCACTTTATCTTCGCGGATAATCGCTTCGATTTTTTTCAGCATCGTCATTTCTCCGATCTCTGATGATGAATTTTTACAATTTCTTAAAATCCTGCGGTTCAGGAGTATGATCTCTCTCCGTGCGAGCTGATGTCCAGCCCCACTTCTTCTTCAATCGGGCTCACGCGCAGTCCGATGCTCATATCGAGCGCTTTGGCCAGGACATAGGTCATGCCGAAGGCAAAAACAATCGTGACGATGACGGCGATCAGTTGAACGGCAAACTGGGAGGGATTGCCGAAAAACAATCCGTTGGACGCATCGGCGTTGACGGCCACGGTCGCGAACAACCCCGTGGCCAGGGTCCCCCAGGTGCTGGCCATTCCGTGACACGCCCAGACATCCAGCGATTCATCAAGCTTTCTGCGCTCCCGGAAGCGTATCGCATAGTAGGCCAGCGGGGCCGCGACGGCGCCGATCACCATGGCCGCCCAGGGGGTGACATAACCGCACGCCGGCGTCACCGCCGCCAGACCGACCACCATGCCGGTGGCAATTCCCAGCGTGCTGGGCCGGCCGTCGAGCCAGGAAAGCAGCATCCAGACAAGGCCCGCAGTGGCCGCCGAGGTGTTGGTGGTCACCAGAGCGTTTACCGCCACGCCGTTAGCGCCCAGGGCGCTGCCGGCGTTGAAGCCGAACCAGCCGACCCACAGCAATCCGGTTCCCAAAACAGTCAGCGGAATATTGTTGGGCTCAATCGGGAAACTGCCGTATCCCTTGCGCGGACCGATGACCAGCGCAAAGGCCAGAGCGGAAAAGCCGGCGGCGATGTGGACGACCGTGCCCCCCGCGAAATCCAGCACACCCATTTCCTTGAGCCAGCCGCTCTGCCCCCAGACCCAGTGGCAAAGCGGATCATAAACCAGCGTCGCCCAGAGCAGACTGAAAAGCAGGAAACTCTTGAACTTCACCCTCTCCACAAAAGCGCCTGTAATCAGAGCGGGTGTAATGACGGCAAACATCATCTGGAAGGCGGCAAAAAGCTGGTGCGGAATATTTTTCGCGTAAACCGCGTTGGGCTGGGCGCCGACTCCGGCAAAACCCAGAAAATCCAATCCGCCGATCAATCCGCCGATGTCCGGACCGAAAGCCAGAGAGTAACCGTAGAGCACCCACTGCACGCCGATGACCGACATGAAGATATAGCTCATCGTCAGCGTCGAAAGCACATTTTTTCGTCTCACCATTCCG
>JAKJDB010000868.1 GCA_022706175.1 Candidatus Zhuqueibacterota bacterium
GCCAACGAACTGACGGCCAGGCCGAAAAACCCGGCCGACATCGTGTGTGTGAGATCGCGCAACAGACCGATGGCAAAGGGCCCCACGTAGCCGGCCAGATTGCCCACGGAATTGATCCAGGCGATGCCGGCAGCGGCGGCCGTGCCGGACAGCAGTGCGGTGGGCACCGCCCAAAAGGTCGCCAAACTGCACATGACGCCGATGGTGGCCATGCTGATGAAAAACAATCCGATCAGATGGCCGGCGCCAAAAGCTCCGCAGCCGGAAAAACCGACAAAGGTCAGCAGACAGGAAAGCGACAGATGCCAGCGCCGTTCTCCGGTGACATCGGAATGCTGACCAGCGATAACCATGCTCACCGCAGCCAATCCCCATGGCAGCATGGTGAGCAACCCGATTTTCCACGGATCCTGGGTAAAGCCGTCTTTGAGGACCTGGGGCAACCAGAAACCAAAGCCGTACAACCCCATAATGATGCCGAAATAGACGGCGCACAACAGCCAGACTTTAGCGCTGGCAAAAGCATCGCGCAGGGTGGTCCGGTGCACCCCTTCAGCCTTTTTCAATGCCTCCTCCTGCTGCAGGCGCTGCACCAATAGGGCTCGTTCATCCGCATCGAGCCAGCGCGCTTTGACCGGGCCATCATCCAACAATCGCAGGGTTAGAGCGCCCACCAGAATGGAAGGAAGCCCTTCCAGCAGAAACAACCATTGCCATCCGCGCAGTCCGTAACAATCAGACAGAAAGGACAAAATCCAGCCGGACAGCGGGCCACCGATGACATTGGAGAGGGCGATGGCGGTCATAAACAACGCCACCACTCGGCTGCGATAGCTCCGAGGATACCAGAGCGTCAGATAATAGATGATCCCCGGGAAAAAACCGGCCTCGGCCATGCCAAGTAAGAAACGCAGAAGAAAAAAAGTTGTTCGGTCGTGGATCAGCATCATGGCGGAAGAGATGATTCCCCAGGTGATCATAATGCGTGCGATCCAAATTCTGGCGCCGAATCTCTGCAGCAGCAGGTTGCTCGGCACCTCAAAGAAAAAATAACCGATGAAAAAGATGCCGGCTCCGGCGCCGTAGACCACATCGCTGAAACCGAGATCGGTCTGCATCTGCAGTTTCGCAAAGCCGACATTGACTCGATCCAGATAGCTCAGAATGTAGCAGAGAAACAGAAAGGGCAGCAGACGCCAGGTTACTTTTCGATAGGTCCATGTTTCAAAATCCATTTTCAGACCCCACTCGAATGATGCGCAGATCGTAGAGGCCACCGGCCAGATTTTTCGCGTGCGCCTGAAATCGAACGGTGATCTCGGACTGATTGGTCAACCAAGCTCTGTCCAGCGGATAATAAACCCTGTAAAACCGGTTCGGTTCTTGTCTGTTCAGATTCTGTGTGGCAATAATCCGGCCGTCGACCAGGAGATCAAAAGTTCGAGCGCCGGTATCGCTGCCCCAATATTGCACACACAGCGCCTGATCTTCCCTTGAGGCCACCTTGAGGCGATAGCTGCACCAGCCGCCGTCATAAGCCTCTCGATAAGCCCGGCCGCCGAAATCGCCTGCCTCGCATTTCTCCCCCGCAAACGCATGCTCCTGCTCGCTGGATGCTT
>JAKJDB010000869.1 GCA_022706175.1 Candidatus Zhuqueibacterota bacterium
CATGCACCGCCTCCGGCCCATCGATGGAGACGATGAGATCATCCAGACCCGAGTCCACCAGTTCACGGACATATTTTTTGATGTACAGGCCGTTGGTGTTCACCTGGCAGGTGAGACGGCGTTTTTTGCCATGTTCGATGAGGTCAAAGATACCCGCATAGATGAACGGCTCCCCGCCCCACAGATAGAGGTTGGGACGAAACCGCTGCACCTCATCGATGAGGGCCTGATAGCCGCTCACCTCCACTCTCTGGCGGAAAAAGGTTTCCGGCGCAAATTTGATGTCGTCATGCGCCAGGTTCTCCCTGGGTTGTCCACACATTTTACACGCCAGGTTGCAGCTGTTGGTCAGCTTGATGCACAGCGTGGAAGGCGGCCGGCTGGAGCCGTCCTCACGGCGATAATCCCGCTTGACGCTGACCTGATTGCGCCAGGTGATGGCTGCTTTGGCCGCCGCCATCGAGGGATTTTTGCCCGCCAGGCGCAAAATTTTGAGAAATTTATTCATAGCATTCCATTTTTGTAAGGGTCGCTAAACATTTATGTTAGCAATAAAAACGGTGTGAATCAACAATTAATTCTGCCCCTGAGTCGCCCTTAACCCCTGACAGGCGGTCATGGAAGAATCACCGGATTCTCGGCACAGCCTGTCATTTGCAATTGCATTTTATTGTGCAATTTATTATTTTGATAAACTTATGAAGTTGGATAAAAAAATGTTAACCGGTCTGACCCTTCAGGAACTTGAACAGTTCGCTGAATCGATCGGGGAAAAGAAATTTCGCGGGCGTCAGCTGTTCAGCTGGATCTATGAAAAGAGGGCGACCGGCTTTGGCGATATGACCGATCTCGGCAAAGGGCTGCGCGAAAAGCTGAATGCCGTGGCCGCCCTTGGCTGCCTGCAGCTGGCCCGCCGTACGCAGTCTGATGCATCGAATACCGTCAAATATCTCTTTCAGTTGCAGGACAACCATGCGATCGAAAGCGTACTGATCCATGAATCAGGGCGCCGCACCTGCTGCCTTTCCACCCAGGCGGGGTGCGCTTTCAAATGCTCCTTCTGCGCCACCGGCGCCATGGGGTTTCACCGCGATCTGACCGCCGGTGAAATCGTCGACCAGGTTCTGTTCATCGAACGGGAAGCCGGCGTCGAACTGACCAATGTGGTGCTGATGGGCATGGGAGAGCCGTTGCAGAACTATGATGCGGTGATCAAGGCCTGCCGTCTTCTGAACCACCCGGACGGTCTGGCCATCGCCGGCCGCCACATCGTTCTTTCCACTGTAGGAATTGTACCGGCGATTTATCGTTTTGCGGACGAGGGCCATCCTTTTCGTCTGGCCATCTCTTTGCATGCGTCGACCGATGAAAAACGCAAAGCTCTGCTGCCCATCGGCCGCAGGTATCCTCTGGCTGAGCTGATGAAGGCTGTCCGTTACTATGCGCAGAAAGCGAGACAGCATCCGACCTTTGAGTATGTGCTGCTGGCCGGCATCAACGACAGCGAGCAGGATGCAGAAGACCTGGTGCGCTTGCTCAACGGATTACCCTGTAAAATCAATCTCATTCCCTACAACGCGGCTATTGAAAAATTCAGCACTCCGGATGCGCAGGCGG
>JAKJDB010000870.1 GCA_022706175.1 Candidatus Zhuqueibacterota bacterium
TGACCGCCGGGGATACGACTTTTTTCGATGCCTCGGCCGGCCACGCTCTTGCCGGTGAAAACTGTGCCGTAGAGCTGTCGCCCGGGCTCTTTGGCCTTCGGGCCGGCGATCTGGATCAGAACGGCCGGATCGACCAGGACGACTATGAACTCTGGTATCACGCAGCCCTGAACGCGCAGGAGGGCTACTGCGCCGCTGACGCAAATCTGGATGGCCTGGTGACGACCCTGGATCTGACCCTGCTGTACAATACCCACCAGTGTCTGAACCCCGCCCCTTTTTAAAATGCGAACAAAATTCCCTTGCATTTGATGACAGCATTTTCTAATATAATCATTGAGTTTATCCGGTTTCGCCCCAGAACGGAGGGATCATGAAATTAAACTATGCACTCATGGGCTGTGCCTTGCTCATCGCGTGGACGGATCTCGTCCTTCCACAGAGCAATGAAGGACTTCCCTCGCTGGATTACAAAAGATCGCGACGCAGCGGCCCCAGCTATTCTCCCATTTCCAGCAGCATGATCGGAGTGCATGCCGGCTATATGAATCCCAAGGACACCAAGAGCGGTATGTTCCTGGGCGGCAGCTGGGGCACATCGATCGATGAATCGGTCAGCCTCGGCCTCAGCGTTGATGTGTTCCACACCTCCTATGCTGAAGAAACGCGGGTCGCCCTTGAGACCGCCAACGGCATGACCACCAAAACGTATATGACCGAGATGGAATACAGCCGCATCATCCTGCCGCTGCTGGTGGAGGTGAACGCAAAAATCCCCCTCGGCAGATACATCGGCTACATGCTGCGCGGCGGCGTGGGTTACTCTTTTCTCTGGAGCCGCGAAAAAAATTATGAAAAAGGGAGCAACGAAACGCGCAATTTCGGCGGCATGACCTGGCAGGCCGGATTCGGCATCTTTTACGAAGTCGGCAGCGAATCGACGTTGACCATTGGGCTCAATTACACCCGCGGACGCGTCAGCCGCGAGGTTACCAAATCCGTGGAGGGATTGCCGATCGAGGAACGGGTCGATCTGTCCGGCTTGGGGGCGCGCATCGGCATTCTCATCAATTTACTCTGAGGTCCTTACATGCGGCTTCAGAAACTAGACGTCCTCCCGGGGACGTCTTTTTTATACTAGAACCGTCATGAACCTGCAACGCATTCATCAGGGATTCGGACCCGTCTTGTCGCCCGTGGTGCGCACTCTGCTGCTCATCAACGGCGCCGTCTATCTGCTGCAGGTGCTCACCTCCGGTCATGGTCTGATCGAAGGCCGGCTGGCGTTGTGGCCCGATCAGGTTTTCCATCACGGTGCGGTGTGGCAGCTGATCACCTATATGTTTCTGCACGGCTCCCTGTTGCACCTGCTCTTCAATCTGTTCACCCTGTGGATGTTCGGCAGCGATGTGGAGCGCGGCCTTGGCCAAAAACGCTTCTTGGGTTTTTATCTGATCACCGGCGTCTGCGCCGCTTTGTTTCATCTGCTCTTTAACGCGCACAGCGTCCATCCGGTCCTCGGCGCCTCCGGGTCGATCTACGGCGTGCTGGTCGCGTTCGCGCTCCTCTATCCCGAGCGCGAGATCACCCTGCTGCTGTTTTTCATTCT
>JAKJDB010000101.1 GCA_022706175.1 Candidatus Zhuqueibacterota bacterium
GAGCAGACCCAACAGCAGCAACAGGGTCAAAACGCTGATCCATACGCCCAGGCGATAAGAGCTCGGCGCAAACCTGAACACGATCTCATGCTCGCCGGGCGGCAGCTGAATGGAACGAAGGATATAGTTGGTTTTGTAGATTTTGGTCTCACGGCCATCCACATAGGCCTTCCAGCCCGCGGGATAATAGATTTCGCTCAGCACCATCAGGGCCGGCTGCAGCACCTTGGCCGATAAACGAATTTCATGAATGTCGAAAGAGGTCATTCGCACCGTATTGCCGGCCCCGGCGACGATCGCAGCCGCCGGCTTTTCTTCAAGGATGGCGGTTCGGTGCGGATCAAAGCGGCCGCTGCGCATGTAATCAAAGATCGCCTTGCGGCCGCTCAGCGTGACCGTCGAATCGACGAAAAACGCCCGCGGCAGGACCGTGGTGTTTTCATAGATCCACGGCGACGGTGTGTAGACCATTTTATAGCGCGGATCCGGAAGAGTCAGATGGTTGACGATCAGGTATTTAACGTTCAGCATATCCAGCATCCCGGACTCAAACTGCAACCGCTCCCGGCCGATCTGATCGATCGGCACCGCCTGCGGGGTCAGCTGGCCGTCGCGCGTGACGATCCGCCAGTACTTGGAGATGAAACCGTTCAATCCATAACGGTCCTGGCTGTTAAAGCCGGTCTCTTCGAGAAACTCCTGATAGATGCGCAGCTTGGCGGGCGAGTACCCGAGAATGTTCTGGATGAAATGGAACGCATACCAGTTGCCGGATTTTTCGTCCAGAACCGGAAACAGGCGATAAACGCTTGTGTCTTTTTTGATGAAATCCACCACCGCCGTGCTGTGAAAATAATCAACCTTTTCCTGCGCCGGCCGCGGCTGAACGATCTTGCTGTCCACCATCCACAAATCCACCACCACCAGGATCAACAGCACCGCGCTCAAGCCCAACGTGGAGAGCTTGCCGTGTAGAAAACCGCGGATCAGAAATACCGTCACCAACAACAGCGCGACCGACTTGAAGCCGTCGAGTACGGATTTGTTGTACGCCAACAACCGCTGGGCTTCGTTCAGCGGCATCTGGCCGCTGCCGGCCATGTTCAGATAAACCGATTTGCTGAAAACCAAAAACAGCAGCAACAAGCCCACAAACGCGCAAAACCCGTACAGATAACGGAACAACCTCTTTCCCGCCGCTGCCTGCTTTTGACCGCTGGCGCGATATTCGAAAATGCCCTGCAGACCATACCCGGCCAGCACGACCATGCCGATGTCGAGCAGAATGTGAATCATGCTGGGAACGCGGAACCGGTCGAAAAACGGCAGGGCTTTGAACAGAGGTCCATAGAGCAGCGGCAGATGATTGCCGAAGGAGACGAGCAGTGAGAACAACACGACGATGCCCATGAACCAGGTCATGCGTTTGCGGCGAAGAATAAAGGCGACGCCGGCCAACAGCATCACGATGACGCTGAAATAGAGCGGATAATCGGTGAACGGCATTTTGCCCCAATAGGTGTCGCCGCCAAATCCCATAAACGCCGGTATGAAAAACGTAATCATCTCCAACGGATGAAAAGACCAGCCGGAGGCATAATCATAATCCAGTCCACCGCCGCCGACCCCGCCGCCGCGGATGGAAAAACGCTGATAATCCAACACCGACACGTACAGTTTGGCCGAGAGCAAAACACCGGCCAACACCGCACCGGCCAGCAACGCGGTTGATAGCAGCACCGGCTTGATCTGCTTTTTTTCCCTATACTCGGCGATTTCATGAAACAGGTAATAAATGAATATCGCGATAAACGTGTAGTAGGTGACCTGAATGTGCGCGCGCACCATTTGAAAGCCGATGGCCAACGCCGCCAGACTGAAATAGAGCAAACTCTTGTCCTCCAGCATCCGGCGCACCAGCCAGAGGATCACCGGGATCAGCACCAGGGCGAGGAATTTGGTGTTGTGGCCGTAAGTGGTAAACGCAACAAACTGCGGCATAAACATCAGCGCCACACTGCAGAACAGGGCGGCGACCGGCGCCACCTTGCCGTCGCGCAACAGCACATACAACAACAGAGCCAGTAAAAGATAGTTGAGCAGAATAAAGGTGAACGCCGGCGCCTGAACGGCGTTTAATGCCGAGCGGAAAAAATCGTCAACCGGATTAATCCCCGGCGCACTCAACAGACTGCCAAAAGAGGGCATACCGCTAAAGATGTGCGGAATCCATAAGGGGGTCATGCCGCGTTGCTGTGCGTCCTGAACAAACGGCGTCAGCGCTCCAGAGCTCAGAGCGTCCGGCGCCATTACCGTCTTGCCGCCGAACATCAGCGGACTAAAAAAAAGGAGCAACAGCGTAAAGCAGAGAATCATCAGGCTGATGACCGGGTGTCGAGTGATCCAGGTCTCTTTTTCCACCGGCGCCGCTTTGCTCTCTGCTGATTTAACGTTCTTCTTTTTAGCCACGTGCACCTCTTATTTAAATGGCCTATACCAAGGTTTCTTTTATATTAAAATAATTTTTCCTAAAATGCCAGAGAATCTTTTCGCCGCACGCCCTGAAATCGGGTCCACCACTCGACGGTGCCCGTCCGTTCAGGTACTGACGGCAAACAATCACCTTGACATTGAAGCGGAATCGGGCTATATTTCAGCTCTAATCGGAGTGTTATATGAGCCCAAAAACAGAAAAAGTTCCTGAAAGTAAAGTGACCATCAAGATCCCCCGGCCGCTTTACAATCATCTGGCGCACATCGTCAGCGACAGCGGATTCAACTCCGTGACTGATTTTATCGTTTTTGTGTTGCGCGATCTGATTTCCAACCAAGCATCGACCGCTGCTCTCCCGAGCAGCCAGACCGCGCTGTCGCCGCAGGAGATCGAGGCGATTCGAGCCCGGCTGAAATCACTGGGTTATTTCTAACCCGAACTAGAATAAAAACAGGAATAGAACCTCCATGAGAGAAACCCTTGTACCTGCACACGGAGGCGCGCTGCAGCCGCGACTGTTGGCCGGCGCCGCCTTGCAGCAGGAGCTGGCTCGTGCCGGCGCCCTGCCGGTCATTCGCATCACCTCCCGAGAGACCTCTGATCTCATCATGATGGCCACCGGCGCTTTCAGTCCTCTGGACGGATTTATGCGACAGTATGATTACCAGTCCGTTCTACAGTCCATGCACCTTGCCGATGGAACCCTCTGGCCGATCCCCATCACCCTCGCGGTATCGCTGCAGCAGGCGAACGGGCTGGCGATGGGCGACCGCATCGCTCTGGTGGATGATGAAAGCGGGGAGTTGATCGCCACCATGGTGATCGAGGATAAATACCGCTACGATAAAACGCTTGAGGCCAAACAGGTTTTTCGCACCACCGACGCCGCACACCCCGGAGTGGCCAAACTGTTCGATCAGCCCGAGGTGCTGCTCGGCGGCCCCATCACCGCGCTGAGCGAAGGCCCTTATCCGCAATGGTATGGGACGCAGTTCGCCCGGCCGGCGGAAACCCGCGCGCTGTTTCAGGCGCACGGCTGGCGAACCATTGCCGCGTTTCAAACGCGCAATCCCATCCATCGCAGTCATGAATACTGCACCAAAATTGCCCTGGAACTCTGCGATGGCCTGTTGATCCATCCTCTGGTGGGCAAATTAAAAGAGGGCGACATTCCGGCGGATGTGCGCATGGAATGTTATCAGGTCCTGCTCAAAGAGTATTATCCGGAGGATCGTACCCTGCTGCGCGTCTATCCCATGGAGATGCGGTATGCCGGCCCGCGCGAGGCCTTGCTGCATGCGATCATCCGTCAGAACTTTGGCTGCAGTCATCTGATCGTCGGCCGCGACCATGCCGGCGTAGGCGCCTACTATGGACCTTTTGACGCGCAAAAAATATTTGATGAGATCGCGCCGAATGATCTCGTTATTCAACCGCTCAAGATCGATTGGACCTTTTGGTGCCGCCGCTGTGAATCCATGGCGTCCACCAAAACCTGTCCACATGGCCGGGAGGACCACCTGCTGATCAGCGGCACACGGCTGCGCGAGATGCTTACCAACAACGAACCCGTTCCCGCTGAATTCAGCCGGCCGCAGGTGCTCGCGGTTCTGCAAAAATTTTATCAGAACCAGAAAGGTGCGTGACCCATGACCGAACAGAAGGCATCCAACATCACCTGGCACACGGCTTCCATTCAACGCGCGGATCGCGAAAGGCTGTTGGGTCAAAAGGGGCTGGTCCTCTGGTTCACCGGCCTGTCCTCCTCTGGGAAATCCACGCTGGCGCATGCGGTTGAAGCAAAATTACATCAGGCCGGCCATCTCACCTATGTGCTGGACGGCGACAATATCCGCCACGGCCTGAATAAAAATCTCGGTTTCTCTCCGCAGGACCGGGAGGAGAACATCCGCCGTATCGGCGAGGTGGCCAAACTTTTTGCCGACGCCGGATTGATCGTCATGACCGCATTCATCTCGCCCTATCGGGCGGACCGCGATCAGGCGCGGCGACTGCTGCCGCCAGATCGGTTCATCGAAGTGTTCGTCAAAGTGTCTCTCGCCGTCGCGGAACAACGGGATCCCAAAGGCCTGTATAAAAAAGCCCGCGCCGGCGAGATCAAAGAGTTCACCGGCATCTCCGCACCCTATGAAGAGCCGCTGAACCCGGAATTGGTCATCGACACGGACGTTCTGAATCTGGAGCAAAGCACCGCCCTGGTTCTGGATCTGCTCACCCGGCGCGCCCTGACGACAGGATAGACTTGCCGGGGTGTGGTTTTCTTTTCTGCTTGACTTTATCCTGGAAAATGTGTAATTATTTACGATACAGGATGGAACAAAATTTGCATCTTTTACGTTAAGATGAAAAAACCGGTCGGCTTTACCTTTTAATGGCAAGGGAGGTTGTATGTCAGAAAATAGCTGTGATCACAGCAGTTTTTTTAAGGGCTTTTTGATCGGCGGCGCTTTGGGCGCCATAGCCGCATTGCTCTTTGCCCCGAAATCAGGAAAAGAATTGCGCTCGGATATTAAACGGAAGGGCGAAGAAGCGGTGGAGGGCACCAAGCGCATATACGGCGAGACCCGGGATAAGGCGCAACAGATCCTCGCGGAAGCGAGCGAAAAAGCTCAGGAATTGCGCGATGAGGCTTCCCGACAAATGAACAAAGCGCGCGCCAAAGCTGAGGAACTTCTCAGCCACGCTGAGGAAAAAGCCGTAGATTTTACCGGCTCGGCCCGTGGTCTGATGGACACGACCAAAGCCGATCTGACAAAAAAAAAGATAAAATAACCACCGCTCTCAGTGCGGGCATTGATGCGGCAAAAAAAGAACTGGGCCATTGACGAACTAACTTCCTAGGAGAGTGCCGCTTATGACTCTAACCATCAGCGTGGCTGTGATTGCAGCCATCATGGTGATCGTCGGTATCGTCGCCGTCATCGCGCTGTTCTATGTCATCCGTTTGGTGAAGGCCGCCATCTCTCTCGTCGATTCCGCCAAAACGCAACTCGTTCCGGTATCGCAGGATCTCAGCCGCGTCTCACAAAGAACGCAACAGATCATGGATTCGGTACAGCGCCAGGTTGAAACCGTTGAACAGAGCGTCAATACGGTCAAGAATATGACGCTGCGCGTACACCAATTTGAAGAGAACTTGTTGACCGGAGCCGATCGAGCGGCACTCCCCTTGGTTCGCAGCATTCGATATGTGTCGGCCTTTTGGAAGGGCTTTCAGGTCTTTTACAGCATCATGAAAAAATAACTTCTGGTTCACCCAGACGGCCTCCTGATCAAGCGATCCCGGAGGCTTTTTTTATCCCCCTGGGCAAATCTTGCCTAAAATCGTCGCTCGCTGTGCGCCGGTGGCTGACGGCAGATTGCCACTGCGGCCGCTGACCGTTTCATTGGCCAACCATGCGAAACAGACCGCCTCCTTTGCCTCAGAGGGCCAACCAGCCTCGTCGCTGCACTGCACTTGCTGTGCTGAAAAATGACCGCGCAACCGCCGCATCAATTGCAGATTCCGGCAGCCTCCGCCGCTGACGATCAGCCGCTGCACCTCCCCCCAGGGCCGAATAAATGCTTTGTATTGCTCAAAAACCGCGTCTGCGGTCAATGCCGTAATCGTGGCCATAAAATCGACCGCGCTCAATCCACGATCGTCCGACTCCTGTTTAAGCCTGTTCAGATATTGGCTGCTGAACAGCTCGCGGCCGGTGGATTTGGGCGGCGGCCGATGATAAAAGGGCTCCTGCAGCCAGCTGCGAATCAATCGCTCATCCACCCTGCCCAGGGCTGCCAATCTTCCCTCCCGATCAAAGGGTTGGTCGAAAATCTGCCTGGCCGCTCCGTCCATCAGCATATTTCCCGGACCGCAGTCAAAAGCAAGAACCGCCTCAGGTAAAGCCCCTTTGGGCAAAAATGTCATATTGCTGATGCCGCCGATGTTAAGACACAAGCAGGATTCTTGCTGCGAACAGAACAACACATAATCCAGGAGCGGAACCAGCGGCGCACCCTGTCCGCCCAAGGCCATATCCGCCAGCCTAAAGTCGCCGACTGTAGTCACGCCCGTAAGCTTCGCTATAACCGAAGGATCTCCGATCTGCCAAGTTGAGGTGATCGTTCTGCCTAAAAGCTGCGCTGGTTCTGCCAGATGCCGTATCGTTTGACCGTGGCTTCCGATCAGGTCGAGCTCATCGACCCGAATTTTGCATTTTTCGCACAGGGAAAAAACCGCCCGGCTGAACTCGTGCGCCAATAGCACATTTAATCCACACAGCTCGTCGGCTGCAACCATCGAACTGGAGGCAACTTGCAGAATTTTTTCTTTTAAAGCGACAGGATGGGGAAAGGTGGCATAACCTAAAAGATGAATGGGGTTTTTGCTGGGATGGTTGGACAAACGAACCAGTGCGGCATCAATGCCGTCCGCTGATGTGCCGGACATCAAACCAACCGCCAACTTGGGCGTCTTGTGTGCCAGCTCGATGAGCGTCATACCAGGATTCCTTGTTGTACTGGTAAAGCGCAGCCGTTTATTTAACCTCTGCCAGATGAGCCAGAACCGTCTCGTCCACAAGGATCTGTTCCCGCTGCAGCGCCAAAATAGCAGAGCCGATGGCCGGGTCAAATTGCGGGTCCATAAAGAAAATTTCCCGAACCACTCGGCACGCCTCTTTCTCCATCAATGGCAGCAAAACGGTTCGCTGTTTAAACACCGAACCGATCAACGCCACGCGAACGGAACGACCGGACAGGCCCATACGGCGAGCGACCGCCGCTATGATTTTGCCGATCTCCTCGCCCGCTGACGCGATGATGTTCTGTGCCGCCTCATCGCCCTCCGCCCTTTTGTCAAAAACCAGCGGCGCCAGACTGGCGATCTCGGTGCGGTCGATCTTTCCGCTATAGATGGAGGAGATCAAAAGATCGACGGAAGGGATGCTGTATTTTGCTTCGATCGCCGGACGCAGACAGGTTTTCGGCCCACGGCCATCCCAATCTTTCAGTGCAGCGATGAGAGCCTGTTGCCCGATGTAATAGCCGCTCCCCTCATCGCCGAGCAGATAACCCCAACCACCGCAACGATACAGCGCGCCCCGGCTGTCTTTGCCGAAACAGATGGCGCCGGTTCCTGAAATAACGATGATGCCGGGCCCGCCGGCAAAAGCCCCTGCCAACGCAGCGGCTGCATCCGTATCGACTGATATTTTTTTCGCCAGCTGTTTAGACTCCAGCACCGCAAGAATCGTCTGCCGGTCCGCCGGCCTTCCCGCGCCGGCCAACCCGGCGTAAAGATGGTCGGCCGGTTGGCTTTGTCCCGCCTGCGTGAGCAGACGGTTCACCAGGTCGCTGATCACGCGTCCCAACGTTTCTCCTCCGACCACTTGCACGTTGGAGGAGTCAGCCACAGCCCGCGCCAGCACATGACCCTGGCCGTCCACCAGCACGCCCACTGTTTTGGTGCCGCCGCCGTCCAGACCTATGACCGTT
>JAKJDB010000871.1 GCA_022706175.1 Candidatus Zhuqueibacterota bacterium
GCGGCCAGGCCTTTGGCCTGCACCTGTTCGACGAACGCCGCCGCATCCGCATTAATGAGGTCAAAGGTGTTATAGTGCATCGGCACGACCAGGCCGGGCTTTAAGAACTCGCTGGCTCTGACCGCGTCGCGCACGCCCATGGTAAAGTTGTCGCCGATGGGCAAAAGCGCCACATCGATGGCGTCAAGTTCGCCGATCAGTTTCATGTCGAGAAACAGACCGGTGTCGCCGGCATGATAAACGGTTTTGCCTCCCAGGGTGATGAGAAAACCACAGGGATTGCCCATGTAGGTGAGTGCATCCCCGCCGAGATCAAGCCCTGAGCCGTGATGGGCGATGGTCAGCTTGACCCGGCCGAAGGGAAAAGTAAACGCGCCGCCGATGTGCATTGCATGAGATCGCAATCCCAGGTTGCCGCAGTAGACAGCCAATTCATTCGGTGCAATGATCAGGGCGTTGTTGGCCCGGGCGATGCTGACCGCATCGCCGAAATGATCCCCATGCGCATGGGTCAGCAGAACATACTGCACTTTGATCGCCCCGGGCTTGAGCCTCGCCTGGGGATTGCCGCTGAGAAAGGGATCGATGATCAGCCGGTGCGCCTCGTGCTCCAATAAAAAAGCGTCATGGCCGAGAAATGTGAGTGTGGGCATATCTCCTCCTTTCGGCATGAAGGTGGAACCAGGGATGGGGTCCGGCGGCTGCGCCGGGAATCACCCTACAGATCGCCGCCCTGCGGTCTGATCAAAATCTCCTCCACCATCACCGGCGGCGGCGCGCAGCAAACAGCAGCGACGGTCTGTGCGACCTGCTGGGCGCTCATCATCCGCCCCCGTTCCACATGCGCATCGCCCCAGATGGCGGTATCGGTGGCGCCGGGCAGCACGGCGGTGACTTGAATGCCGTGCTTGCGCACCTCCATACGCAGTACATCGGTGAAACCCTGCAGCGCATATTTGCTGGCGCAATAGGCGCCGCAGTTATAATAGGGTTGACGGCCGGCAATGGAGACGATGTTGACGATCTGCCCGGAACCGGCGGCGATCATATCCGGCAGCACCGCGCGGCTGCACAGGAACGCGGACTTGACGTTGTTCTGCATCATCGAGTCCCAGTCCTCTTCGCGGGTCTGGATGATTTTGGCAAACACCGCGCTGCCGGCGTTGTTGATCAAAATCTGCACCGGCGCCCAAGCGCTTTTGATCTCCGCCACGGTTTTCTCCACCGCGGCATGGTCGGAAACATCGCAGGGAAAGATCAGGGATTGGCCGGACAGGTCCTGAATCCGCCGCTGTACGGTCTGCAGCTGATCCGCGCTGCGCGACGTGAGCGCCACCCGGCTGCCGGCTTGGGCCAGCTCTAGTGCGATGGCCGCTCCGATGCCGCGGCCCGCACCCGTGACCCAGGCGACAGATCCCTTGAGCTTGGGCATACTCAGCTCCAACACTTGATCAGGTTGAGAAACTCCATCCGCGTCGCCCGTTCGGTTTTAAAAGAGCCGAGCATGGCGCTGGAGGTCACCAGACTGTTCTGCTTTTCCACGCCGCGCATCATCATGCACAGATGCTTGCCCTCCATCACCACCGCCACGCCGTAGGGATCCAACAC
>JAKJDB010000872.1 GCA_022706175.1 Candidatus Zhuqueibacterota bacterium
AAAATCCTTGGTGCTTTCATAACCGAAAAATCGCCATTCGGCGGCTATGCGGTAGGTGTTTTCGCCCTGATAGTCATAGATGCGATAATGCCAGTGCCGTGCGTCATAGCTGTGTTCGCTGTTGAGCGATGGATCAGAGTGACAGCCGGCGACAAACTCTGGTACGCCGTCGCCGTCAAAATCGCCGCTGGCGGTCCATTCGATCGCATCCTGCAGCGGCAACCGGTCCTGCCACACCAGGCTGAAAGCAGAGCCGCTTCGCTCGTACATATACAGATCGCCGTCGCTGTCGCCGAGCAGAATCTGCGTGCTGCCGTCTCCGTCCCAATCGCCCACCGAACAGTGCGGCACTCCGTTCAAATTATCTCCGCTCGTGGGATTGGCCAGGCCGGCGATGCGAACGTATTGACCGTCGCTCCCGCACTTCCAAATTTCGAACTGATCGCTGATCGTATTGTCAGCGCTCTTTTGCACGCGAAGGATCACCTCATCCCTCTCATCGCCGTCGACATCCACCAGTCGGCTGCCCCAGTACTGCTCGCTGCTGCTGCCGATCCAGCTCTTGACCAGCGCCAGATCGATGCCGGATGAGGCGTTGTTTTCATACAGATAGGTGGAAAAACCATACCCGGCCAACAGCTCGGGCTTTTTATTGCCGTTGCTGTCGCCGATATCCCGCGGCACGAGGAAATTGGGCAGCGACGCGACCAGGGAAAAACCGTCGCCGCTGAATTCATACCATTGGCAAAGAATGCCGCCGCCCTTGGGATAGACGCCGATGATGATTTCCGGTATTCTGTTCTGATTAAAATCGACCCGGGCGTCCAGCAGATGACCGTGCGGAATCGAGTAATTCATCGGGGTGTAGCGCAGCCGGTCGATGGGTGTGCCGGAGAGATCGACAGAGTATAATTTTCCACCGTGATCATCGATGGTGTGCATGCCGGCGCCGTTGCGCGCCATCAATTTGATTTCCAGCCTGCCGGTGGCCTGGCTTTGACTGAAATTCAGGCGCGGCTCCACCGTGCGGTAGACCATGGGGATCTCTTTGAACGGTTCGTTCACGCCCTCGGAGCGGTAATAGACCGTGTTCTCCGAAAGATCATCGGTGTGATATTGGATCAACACAGAATGGCGATCCGCATCGAGCATCGGCAGCAGTTCCACGCCGCTGAGGGTGGGGGGCGTGCGGTCGATAAAGATGCGCACCCGTGATTCCTGCTCCGACCCGTCCACATTGTGCACCAGCAGCCGAAGGATGCAGGGACCGTCTGTGGCCGGCAGAGAGTTCCACGCGCCTAAAAAACCATCCAGGACCGGCTGAGTTTTATTGGTGACGATCGATGACCATTTTTTCGGGTTGTCGCCGATGCCGTAATAGAGATCATAGCCGGAAAAGCTGGAGCTCCAGGCGCTGCCCTTAATATCGATCGGGCCTTGACGGAACCCGTCATCCAGCCATGGTGAGCTGATCTGCACATTGGCCTGCTGTTGCGAAGTCAGGGCCGCATAGACGTTGAGCCGGCCGGCGCCATAGTATGGATCCCAACCCGGATCGCCCAGATCATCCGCCGTGGCTGTTAAATTATCGCGCACCACCGTGGGAG
>JAKJDB010000873.1 GCA_022706175.1 Candidatus Zhuqueibacterota bacterium
AGCCGGCCTGAAAGATCGGTGTGCACAGACGGACGATCCCATCGGCTTTGCTGGCAACATGGGTGTTATAGTCATTGTAATAGAGCTTGATCTGCCCCTCCCCATAGGCGAGGGTATGCTTACGGGTCAGTTCAAAGGCTTTGAACACATAGCTATTGTCGCCGATGGTCAAATACCACTCACTATCGCTGGTGCGGTCCGAGCCGTTTTCGTTGACCGCTTCATTGACCACATCCATGGCGCTCAGCAGGCCCGGCCAGTTCTCATGCAGCAGACGGATGACAGAGGCGATATAGTTTTCCAGCCGTTCGATCATTTTCTCTTTCGAAAGCCGTGCGCCGCTGCCGGTGTAACCGGAGCGGAAAAACTCTGCCGGAGTTTGGCTGTGCCAGACCAGGGTATGACCTCGAAAGGTGAATCCCTGCCGTTGGGCCCAATTGAGCTGAGCGATAATGTTGCCGTTCAGCTTGACGATCGGATGAACATCGATGGAATCTTTTTGCGCCGCCGAGGCCGATCGATAGGCTGAGGCGCTGGCGCCGATATCCAGGATGTACGCCGGCTTCATGTTGTTGCCCGGCGACATGCTGTTCATATGAAACTGAATCAATCGCCCGCCATTGGGATCGACCACAGCCGATTGGCCCGGGACAAATGGATCGGTGGCAAAGCCGACATGCGCGTAAGAGAGCAGACAGCCGATGTAAAAATCATTGCGATAGACCTCTTTCAAAGCCGGGACATCAGTCTGAATGGCGCTGGATTGGGAGAAGAGCCAAGTCGGCAGCAGCAAAACAGCCGGTCTAATCAGGCGGAGAAGAGTCCGAGAAAAGATAGAGAGTATTTTTTTCATGCACGTTCCAAGTCATTTTTTAGGATGTAATGAAACAGCCTGTCCATGAAAAGCGGACAGGCTGTTTTCGAATCATGTACCATCTCTTCAGGAGTTCATCCTGAGGGCTGAGAAAGCCTGGCTATTTCAGCAGCATCAATTTCTTTATGCTGGAGAACTCGCCGGCCGTCAGCTTGTAAAAATAAACACCGGAGGCGAGCGAAGAGGCATTGAAATGGATCGTATGATAACCAGCCTCGAGCTTGCCGGCCACTAATTCGGCGACCATCCTGCCCACGGCATCGTAGACCACCAGCTTCACATTGCTGCTATGGGGCAGAGCAAAGGTGATCGTGGTGGTCGGATTGAACGGGTTAGGATAGTTCTGATCCAGAGCGAACTGAATCGGGATGACATTGGGCTTGGGAGCTTCCACGGAAACCACCCAGTCCGGCAGCTCCACAGGGGCGCCCAGATCCACCTGAACCGCAAGCACATTCATCGCCTTGGTGGTGGCGTTGGTATTCAGAGCGAACAATATGCTGTTGAATTTATTGGTCGCCAAGGGACTGTGCGTATCGATGGTTTTGGCAGCCCACTGGTAACTTTTGTCCGACTTGATCAGTTTAACCCTGATCTCGCTGGTGCCGTCGCCCATGGGCTGTACGGAGATGGCGAAATCATAGATTCCGGCTCCGCCCACCGCGAGATTGGGCACCTGAAGGTTGCTGCCCAGCACATAGGCGCTGGCTCCGTTGGTGCTCATCCAGGGATT
>JAKJDB010000874.1 GCA_022706175.1 Candidatus Zhuqueibacterota bacterium
CCCTACCAGACGCTCGGCGATCTGATCCTCGAGTTCCCGGGCGACAGCACGGTCACGGATTATCAGCGGTCACTGGATCTGGATGCGGCGGTGAACACCGTGCAATTTACCAAAGGGGGCGTCCGCTATACGCGCGCCGCTTTTATCTCTGCGCCCGATCAACTGCTGGTGGTGCGGTTGACGGCGAATAAAAAGAAAAAAATAAATTTCACCGTTCGTCTGTCCCGTTCACAGGATGCGCATTTGGGCAGCGCCGGGGACAACATGCTGATCTTGCGCGGCCGTTTGGACAACGGCAGGGGTATGGCTTATGAGGCGTTGCTGGCCGCTGCCCAGGAGGGCGGCGAACGCTCTGTTTCCGGCAATCGCCTCACGGTCAAGAACGCCGATGCAGCGACGTTGTATCTCACCGCCGCTACCGAATATCGTGGGAAAAATCCTCGTGATGTCTGCCAGGCTTTTATCGAATCCGCCAACAAGCCTTATCCGACTATTTTGGCCGACCACTTGAAAGAACATCAAAGCTGGTTCAGGCGTGTGCATCTGGACCTTGCGGCGGCGCCCAAGCCGGACCTGCCCACGGATCAGCGCTTGCGACGGGTCCAGGAGGGCGCTCAGGATCCGGCGTTGATGGCGCTTTATTTTCAGTATGGCCGTTACCTGCTCATCGCCGGTTCTCGGCCCGGTTGTCTGCCCGCCAACCTGCAGGGCAAGTGGAATGAATCCATGACGCCGCCGTGGAATTCCGATTATCATACCAATATCAATCTGCAGATGAACTATTGGCCGGCGGAGCCCACCCATCTCTCGGAATGCGCTCTGCCTCTGATGGATTATATCGAGTCGCTGGTGGAAGCCGGCAGAATGACCGCGCGCATGCATTATGGCTGCGATGGATGGGTGGTGCATCATCTGTCCGACATTTGGGGTTTTACCACACCGGCGGACGGCGTCTGGGGCATCTGGCCCATGGGCGCGGCCTGGTTGTGTCAACATGTATGGGAGCACTATGCGTTCACCGGCGATTCCGTCTTTTTGCGGATGCGCGGCTATCCGTTGATGAAAGGGGCGGCAGAGTTTCTTCTGGATTATCTCGTGCCGGATCAAAACGGCTATTTGGTCACCAATCCGTCCCATTCGCCGGAAAACGCGTTTATCACGCCCGATGGCCAAAAGGCGATGTTCTGCGTGGGCGCAACAATGGATTTTGAAATCATCCATGATCTTTTCAGCCACTGCATACAAGCCGCTCACATTCTGCAGATCGATTCAGAGTTTTGCGGAGAATTGGAGCAAGCGCTCAATCGGCTGCCGCCGCTCAAGATCGGCCGGCATGGGCAGCTGCAGGAATGGATGGAGGATTATGAGGAGGCAGAGCCGGGTCACCGTCATATGTCCCATTTGTTTGCACTGCATCCCGGTCGGCAGATTTCCCCGCGAACCACTCCTGAGCTGGCGCAGGCGGCGCGAATCACTCTTGAACGGCGGTTGAACCACGGCGGCGGCCATACAGGTTGGAGCCGCGCCTGGATCGCCAATTTCTATGCGCGCCTGCAGGACGGAGATGCGGCGCATGCGCATCTGCAACAGCTTTTGC